>JASHZK010000027.1 GCA_030042575.1 Acidimicrobiales bacterium | reverse complement strand
TCTTCGAGATGACCGCCTTGGCCACCTCCAGGGTGGCGAGCTGGGAGTTGCCGGAGCCTCCGGAAGTCGACGTGGAGGTGAGGTAGATGCGGGGACCGGCAGGGGCAGAGGTCCATCCGGTGTTCGTGGCGGGAGTGGTGGACGTCGTCGTGGAGGAGGAGGAGGAGGAGGAGGAGCAGCTCCCCTTGTAGGAATTCGACTTGATGGCGTTGAACAGGCTCTGTGCGTCGACGGAGTGCCCTTGCTGCACGGCCACGATGTCATCTTTGATGTCGGCCAGCTGCCCCTGCAGGTGGCAAACCTCGTTCTCCGAGGCCTCCACGGCTGCAGCATGCTCGGCATCGGCGTTGGAATCCATGTAGTCCCTCAGGGCCGTGTCGAAATCATTGGCGAGCCTGACGGCGCGCCTGGAATTCGGCTGCGTCACGCGCACCACCAAGATGGGCAACGAGTTCGACTTCAGGTTCTTGCCCAGCTGGGCGTGGACGATGGAGATCTCGTGATCGAGGCTGTACTCACTCTCGTGAATGTGGGCCAACTTGGCCGCCAGCACCTTCACGTCGCCGTTCAACGCGTAGAACGTCAACGTCGCCAGCCCTCCTCCCTTGGGAGGGGCCTCTATCAGGGTCGACGCGGAGAAACCGCTCGACTTGGTCTTGGTCGACGCGTGCACGGGGCGAAGGAAGCCAGCCACCGCCCCCAGCACGGCGAGCAGCACCAAGAGCCGCCAGCCGCGCCGTAGGGCGCCTTTATAGTCCTTTCCCGTCATCCCCCCGGTGTCCTCCTGAGCCTGGTCGATACTAACCCTCAGCGGGGCACTTGGTGGCTAGCGGGCCACAGATCGCGGCCAATCGGAATCATCAAGAATGACGATGCTACGGCCACCCGGCATCTCGTAACGTGGCTCTAAAGTGACTCAGAGCGCAGCTGCCCGGCCGCGTGCCGGGCTCTGAGCAGGGGGGATGCGACCTGATGGCGCTGCGGTCGAGGCGCACGGCCACGGTGGGGTGCGAGGACACCGACGGTCAGGGGCAGAGAACCCGAGCGGCATTCGGTGAGCGACTCGCCAGGCTGGCACTCCACGTCCGGTCCCGCCTGCTGTTCGTCCTGCTGGACGCCATCGCTGTCATTGTTGCCTACAGCACTGCCGAGATCATCTACTTCCGGGACACACCTCCCGCCTACTACGCCAAGCATTTCGGGACCTTCCTGGTCCTGGCACTGGTCCTCCATCTCTCGAGCAACCGGCTCTTCGGCCTCTACGGGCGGATCTGGCGGCACGCCGGCATCGAGGAGGCCCGCCAGGTCATCTTGAGCGTGGTCCTGGTGGTCACCTTGATGGTGGCTCTCAAGCCGCTGCTCGTCCAGATCAAGCTTGACCGGGTGCCGATCCCGGTCATGCTGTTGGGCGGCACCTTCATGACCATGGCCATGGGAGCCCTGCGCTTCCACTCGCGCCTGTTCGCCTGGCAGCGGGGCTCGGGGCGAACCGGCCTTCGGGTGGCGGTCATCGGAAGCCGTGACGCCGGGGCGTTCGCCCTGCGCCAGATGCTGAGGAGCCCAGGTGCCGGTCTCGTTCCGGTGGCCGTGTTCGACGACGACGTGCGCCAGCACGGACGGTCGTTGATCGGCGTGCCGGTCGTCGGGGGGGTGGAGGACATTCCGGCCGCGGCACCGCGCTTCGTCATCCAGCAGGTGCTCTTGGCCATACCCAATCCCAGCCCCACACTGGTCGACCGGGCCCTGGCGGCGGCCGAGGCAGCTGGAGTGAGCATGAAGGTGCTGCCCTCGGTGCGCGACATCGTGGCCGAGCGGCCGGGGCACGTGCCTGTCCCCCGCGTCCGCGATCCTCAGATCGAGGACCTCCTCGGCCGCAACACCGTGACCACCGATCTGGACGCAGTCGAGCACCTCCTGGGCGCCAAGCGCGTGCTCGTCACGGGGGCGGGCGGGTCTGTCGGCTCCGAGATCGCTCGCCAGGTGGCTCGGTACAAGCCCGCCGACCTCATCCTCCTGGACCACGACGAGACGCACCTGCACGACGCCGCCAGCACCATCGTCGGTCCTTGCCACCAGGTGTTGGCGGACGTGACCGATCCCGAAGGCCTGCTCGAGGTGTTCGTCCGCCACCGACCCGACGTCGTGTTCCACGCCGCCGCCCACAAGCACGTTCCGATCCTCGAGGAATACCCGGCCGAGGCCGTCCGGGTGAACGTCTTGGGCACGCTGCACACCCTGCGCGCCGCTACCGCCGTGGGGACCCCGCACTTCGTCTTCATCTCCACCGACAAGGCGGTGCAGCCGGTGAGCGTCATGGGGGCGACCAAGCGCCTGTGCGAGCTGCTCGTGTTGGCCAGCTCCCCGCCCGAGGGGTCGTACTGCTCGGTGCGCTTCGGCAACGTGCTCGGAAGCCGGGGGAGCGTGACCCCCACCTTCGCCCGCCAGATCGCCCAGGGGGGACCGGTCACCGTGACCGACCCTCGCATGACCCGCTATTTCATGAGCGTCGAGGAGGCCGTGGAGCTGGTTCTGCAGGCTTCGGTGCTGTCTTCGGGCGGGGAGACCTTCGTGCTGGAGATGGGCGAGGCGGTGAACATCCTGGAGCTGGCCGAGCGCATGATCCGCCTGTCGGGCTACGCGGTGGGCGACGAGATCCCCATCCGCATCGTCGGTCGGCGGCCGGGCGAGAAGCTGCACGAGGACCTCCGGGAGCCCGATGAGGATCTGACCCCCACGTTGCACCCTTCCATCAAGTGCCTCATGTCGCAGGCGAGACCCTCGCAGGAGATCCTCGACGGCGTATCGGTGTTGGCCGAGGCCACCCGCCGTCGCGACGGCGCCCTCGTCCGCGACCTGCTCTTCGACCTCGTGATCCCCCCTTTGGACTATTCGCCTGAGGGCGCCCAGCCGTCCCCTGACGCCACTGTGCCGATGGACAGCGTGCTCGAGGCCGGCGCCGACGGCCGGTCAGGGGAGTTCCGGCACTGACCGGTCGCCAGTTCCTGGGAAGGGGGGACGTGGAGAAACTCGCCGTGGTGGGCCAGGGCTATGTCGGGCTCCCGCTGGCCATGCGCGCCGTCGAAGCCGGCTTTGCCGTGGTCGGCCTGGACGCCGACGAAGACCGGGTGAAGAACCTGGAAGCGGGGCGTTCGGTGGTGGAGGACGTCCCCGACGCCGTCCTCCAATCGGCCCTCGACGAGGGCCGGTACTGGGTGACCACCGAACCCGGCTGGATTTCGGGCTTCGACGTGGCCGTGATCGACGTGCCCACGCCGCTGTCCGACGGGGTGCCCGACCTCGGCCACGTGCGGGCGGCGGCCGCCACCGTGTCGGGCCACCTGCGGACAGGTGCGACAGTGATCCTCGAGTCGACCACGTACCCGGGGACCACCGAGGAGCTGGTGGCCCCCATCCTGGAGGAGGGGTCGGGACTGCTGGCCGGGGAGGACTTCCATCTCGGCTACAGCCCCGAGCGCCTGGACCCGGGAAACCGTGACTGGCGCTTGGAGACCATCCCCAAGGTCGTCTCCGGCATCGACGAAGCCTCCCTGCAGGCGGTGCAGGCCTTCTTCGACCGCCTGGTGACCCGGACGGTGCCGGTGGCCAGCACCAGAGTGGCGGAGCTGACCAAGCTCCTCGAGAACACCTTCCGGCACGTGAACGTGGCCCTGGTCAACGAGCTGGCCATGTTCGCCGGCGACCTCGGGATCGACATCTGGGAGGCACTCGACGCCGCGGCCACCAAACCCTTCGGCTACATGCCCTTTGCCCCAGGGCCGGGGGTGGGCGGGCACTGCCTGCCCATCGACCCCAGTTACCTGTCGTGGACCGTGCGCCGCAGCCTGGGTCGCTCCTTCCGCTTCGTCGAGCTGGCCAACGACGTCAACGACCACATGCCCGACTACGTCGTGGGCCGGCTCGTGCGCGCCCTCAATCGCAGGGGCAAGGCCGTCCGCGGCGCCCGCGTCCTGCTCCTGGGCCTGGCCTACAAGCGCAACACCGGAGACGCCCGCGGAGCCCCGGGCCTAGCCGTGGGCCTCAGCCTGGCCGACCTCGGCGCGCAGGTCCACAGCGCCGACCCCCACGTCGCTCCCCGCGACAACCCCTTCGTGGCGGTGGAGCCCTCAGGAGCCGACCTGGCCTGGGCGGACGTGGTGGTGCTGGTGACCGACCAC
>JASHZK010000234.1 GCA_030042575.1 Acidimicrobiales bacterium | reverse complement strand
CGGGCGCCGAGACGTCGATGGTGGGGGACCACCGCTGGTCGATGTCGTCTCCCTCTACGACCGTCTTCGACTTCGACTACACCGAGGGTCGCGATCAGCTCCTGCGGCTGTACGACAAGGGAACCCGCCGGCAGTGGATCGCCAAGGACCGGCTCGACTGGTCCATCGAGGTGGACCACGACAACCCCCTCGGGATGCCCGACGAGCTCAATCCCATCGGCGGCACCGAATGGTGGGAGAAGATGGATGCCCGCCAGCGGGCCGACCTCCGCCACCACAGCGAGGCCTGGCGTTTCAGCCAGTTCATGCACGGGGAGCAGGGCGCTCTCATCTGCACGGCGAAGATCGTCCAGACGGTGCCCGACATCGACTCCAAGTTCTACGCCGCCACCCAGGTGATCGACGAGGCCCGGCACGTCGAGGTCTACAGCCGTTATCTCCACGAGAAGCTCGACCTCGTCTACCCCCTCAACCCCAACTTGGCCAGCCTCCTCGACGACGTCATCACCGACAGCCGATGGGACATGACCTACCTCGGCATGCAGGTGCTCATCGAGGGCCTGGCCCTGGCCGCCTTCGGCTTCATCCGCAACACGGCCACCGAGCCGCTGGGGAAGGCCATCAATGCCTACGTCATGCAGGACGAGGCTCGTCATGTCACCTTCGGGCGCCTGGCACTGCGTGACTACTACCCCCAGCTGACCCAGGCCGAGCGGGACGAGCGGGAGGAATTCTGCGTGGACGCCTGCTATCGGATGCGCGACCGTTTCAACGGCGGGGAGATCTTCGAGCGTCTGGAGTTGCCGGTAGAACTGACCGAGTACGTGGCTCACAGCGAGCTTCAGCAACGGTTCCGGGGGTTTCTCTTCATGCGCATCGTCCCCGTGCTCAAGGACATCGGCTTGTGGGGGCCGCGCATCACCAAGGCCTTCGACGACATGGGCGTGCTCGGATTCGCCGACACCGACCTCGACGCCGAGATGGCCAACGACGAGGCCGTGGCCGAGTCCCTCGACCGGCAGCGCATGGGCCACGTCGAAGCGGTGGCTGCCGAAGGTGCCGGTACCCGAGCTCCCACCTGAACAGCTCGCCGCGGGAGCAGCCGAGGTCAGGCGGCGCCTTCCTGCAGGAGGGTGAGCCGCTCGCGCGTCTCGGGACGCTCGAGTCGGCGCAGCGCCGATTCCCGGGCTTGGCGGGCGATGGGGGCACGTCGGGAGCCGTCCATGGGGTTGAGGCCCATGGCCATCCGGTCCTCGACCGTGGGCGAGAAGGCCACCACCGCGGTTCCCCGGGATCGCAGCGCTCTCGCTTCCACACCGAGCTGAAGGCGGTTGAGCTCACGGCTCACGGCCCCGATGGCGGCCGGCAGGCCGGGGGGCACCAGCGGGGGCCGGGCGCCGGCCCGGGCCATGGGGGCGACGACCACCGCCAGGTCGAAGTGGTGGTCGCGCAGTTCGGCCACATTCACCGTGGAGTGGGCGCCACCGTCCACGTAGCGGATCCCGTCGATCTCGACGGGGGCGAAGTAACCAGGTATGGCGCACGACGCGGCCACTGCCGGCCCCACGGCGGCCCGGCGGTCTCCCGGTCGCCCGAAGACGGTGAGCTGCCCGTCGCCCAGTGACACCGCGCACACCCAGGTCGGCCGGGTGGGCCAGCCGGCAGGGAAGAGGGCGCCGACCCCGGCGGAGATGACGGAGGTGGGCACCCTTCCGGCCGGCAGCAAGCCGGCGGCCAGGGCCCCGGGACGCAGGCGGCCGAGACGGCGCGCCCCCGCCAGCAGCACCTCGGGGGCAGCCGGGCGGGGTGCGAACCTCCCGGCGCCCACGGGGTCGGGGCGGCCCTCCATCGCCGCGTCGGCCGGGGCCAACAGGGCCGCTCCCTCGGGCGACAGCGGTTGGCCGCACGTACGGGCCAGGAGATCGGCGGCGCTCAACCCGGCCCGCAGGGCGACGGCCGTGATCGACCCGGCCGAGGTCCCCACCACGAGGTCCGCCGAGCCCGGGTCCCAACCCACCGCCTCGGCCAACGCCGACAGGACCCCGGCGTGGAAGGCCAGCCCGGCCATCCCCCCGGCCCCGAGGACCAGCGCCACCCGCCGGCGACCGCCGACCGCAGCTGTCACCACCCGAGCACCCCGCCTCGGTCAGTGACAGCGGGCGAGCAGCTCGTCCATGCCTCGCTCGATACCCCCGAGGAGCACGTCGAGATCGGATGGGCCGTCGCCATCGGAGGTGACGCCGAAGGCCACCTTGCCGTCGTAGGAGAAGATGGCCACACCGATGCGTACCTGGCCGGCCAGAGGCACATAGGGGTACGCCTCGAGCATGCGCCGACCCAGCACGTAGAGCGGAAACTGCGGGCCGGGCACGTTGGTGGTGACCGTGTTCACGTTGCGCTGGGCCACCCGCGTGGCCACCCGCATGCCCAGGGCCAGCAGCATGGGTGGAGCGAAACCGCTCAGTGAAGTGAGCGCCTCGCCGGCCAGCGCCTCCTGGGACTCTTTGAGCCCCTCCATCTGGACGCTCAGCGCCTGCAGTCGCTCCTCGGCGTCGGAGATGCCCACCGGAAGCTCGGCGAACATGGCCGAGACCCTGTTGCACAGGGTGCCGTCGCCCACGGCCAGGCCGTCGGCGGCTCGCGGCCGCACCGACACCGGTACCAAGGATCGCACCACCCGGTTCACCGACTCGCCCCTCGAGACGAGTAGGTCGCGAAAGCCACCGGTGATCGCTGCCAGCACCACGTCGTTGAAGGTGCCGCCCAGTGACTTGCGGATGCGCTTGACCTCGTCCACCGAGGTGGCGGCCCAGCCGTAGCGGCGGTGGGGGCCGAGCGGGCCGTTGAGGCTCGATCGCGGCGTGGGCCGCACCAACCCGGCCATGGAGCTCAGTCCGCGGGCCACGTCCAGCGCCTGGCCGAGGGCATGGCGGGGCAGACGGGTGGTGGAACGCACCGCCCGCAGCTGCTCGTAGGGGCTGCGGACGAGTTCGACGACCGCCCGGGCGGCGAGCTCGGAGCGGCTGGGCGACGGACGGGGCGACCAGTCGTCGGGCGGCACCGGCTCGGCCTCGGGGGCGAGGTCCATGATCACGGCCAGGAGGTCCGTCCCCGAGATGCCGTCGACCAGGGCGTGATGGGTCTTCGCCACCATGGCCCAGCGGTTGTCGGACAGCGCCTCGACCATCCAGATCTCCCACAGGGGTTTGGTGCGATCCAGCTGCTGGGACATGACCCGCCCCGTCAGCGCCCGCAGCTGCCTGCTGTCTCCCGGGGCCGGTAAGGCGCTATGGCGCAAGTGGTAATCGAGGGCGAAGTGGGGGTCGTCCACCCACACCGGGCGGCCGAGGTCGAAGGGCACGAACCGCACCACCTGGCGGTAGCGCGGGACCAGCGTCAACTTGCCGCGGACCATGTCGAGCACGTCGGCGAAGGGCGGTGGCGGCCCTTCGAAGACCGCGATCGAGCCGATGTGCATGTGGCTCACCGCATCCTCGGCGTGCAGGAAGGAAGCGTCGAGGGGGCTCAGGCGGTCCACGGGCACCGGCCGTCGACGATACCGGTCCGCCCGCCGGTTCGGGCCCGGACCGGCCCGCCACAAAATACCCACAAAGGCGTCCGGCGCCGGCGTGGTCACGGTAAACGCCACGTTCCACCGTTCCGATACCTCGAGCGGCGGGAGTTCGCCGGCGGGAGGGGCCCGTGGCCGGTGGGTCCGGGGCGGCCCGGGCCCGCCGGCCATCGAGGTCTCGGGTCCGCTTCTGTCCCCGGTGGTGGCACGGCGCACCGGTAGGGTGGGCGCATGAGCGACGACGACGCCCTGGGCGTCGACGACCTCGGCGCCGGCGCTCTCGATGCCCTGGAGGCCGAGGTGGCCGACGTGGAGCGGGCCCTGGCTCGACTCGACGCCGGGACCTATGGCACCTGCGAGGTCTGCGGGGAGCGCCTGTCCGACACCGTGTTGCAGGATCGGCCGGCGGCTCGCTTCTGCCCGGCGCATCTCCCCATGGCCCTGGGGTGAGCGGGCGGGAGAAGGGCTAGCTCACCGTTCGGTTCACTTCTTGGTCTCCCAGAAGATCTTGTCGATCTCGCCCACGAGGTCGAGAAGCTTCTGGCCCTGAGCGGGGTCCTGCGACTTCTTGGCCAGCCCCGCCTCCTTGGTGGCGGTCCAGAACAGGTCGTGCAACTGCGGGTACTTCTCTTTGTGCTCCGGCTTGAAGTAGTCCGTCCACAGGACCCACAAGTGCTCCTTGACCAGATTGGCCCGCTCCTCCTTGATGGCCAGACAACGCGTCCGGTAGTCCTCCACGCTCTCGCCGGCGGACTTGGACTTGTCGGCGCTCTGGTAGCGCTCCTGGATGGCCTTCACCGATTGGGCCTCGATTCGGGCCTGGGCGGGATCGTAGACACCGCAGGGAAGGTCGCAGTGGGCGTGCACGGTGGTCGGCGCCGAGAAACGGTCGAGGGCGCCCAGCAGAGGGTCGACGATGCGCATGGTACGGGTCTCCCTTCGATGGGGTGGAATCTTCGGGTCGTGCTCACCTTATCCAGAGCGGCCCGGCACTAGCCCGCCGATGCCGGTCTCCTCGCCATCGACTGCGGCGCTGACGGCGCTGGCCACCGCGGTGACGGTGGTGGGGGTCCTCGGACTTCGGCGCGTGGTGGTGGAGGGGTCGAGCATGCTCCCCACCCTCGATCCCGGCGACCGGCTGCTCGTGGTGCGGGCCTGGCGGGTGGGAGTCGGCGACCTGGTGGTCGTGGCCGATCCCCGGCGCCCGGGGCGGCTCCTGGTCAAGCGGGTGGTGGGCGAGGACCCGGGCGGGCTCGAGCTCCGGGGCGACAACCCGGACGCCAGCACCGACAGCCGCTTCTTCGGAGCGGTGCCGCGTTCGAGCGTGCGGGGGCGCGTGGTCCGCCGCTACGCGCCGGCGGACAGGCGCGGCCCGGTCGGCTAGGCCCGAGCGGCCCCGGGGCTACCATCGGCGCCGTGGCCTGGCTGCAAGGTGAGCTCGAACGGCTGTCCGCCCCCGATTACCTCCAGGACCTCGCCGACCGCTCGCTGGAGGACCTGCGGGCCATGCGGGCCGAGTGCGACCGCGCCGAGACAGCGGTGTCGTACCTGCGCCGGCTGGTCCAGGGCCGGCTGGACGTCGTCCAGGAGATCCTCCGTCGTACCGGAGCTTCGGCCGCCGACCTGCACGAGGTGGTCGAGAAGCTGCCCGCCATCATCGGCAGCGGACCTCCGCGTCCGGCCGGGCCGGGAAGGCTCCCCACCCGGCTGGCGCCCGACATGGAGGTCATCGAGGACGAGGACCTGACCGCCGACATCGACGCCGTTCTCGCCCCCGGTCGCATCGGCGAGCTGCCGGGCATGGAGCCGTCGGCGTTGCGGGAGCTGTCGGAGGAACTGGTCGAGCTCGAGGGTCGCGTCTCCGCCCAGCGCAAGGAGCTGCACGTGCGGATCGACGCCGTCCAGGGCGAGATCGTCAGGCGCTACAAGTCGGGCGACATCTCGCCCGACGAGCTGCTCGCCTGACCGAGCGGAGGTAGGGCTCTGGCTCGGCAGCTCCCCGACCGCTGGCACGACCTGGGCGCATTCATCCGTGAGCAGCGCAACACGGCCCGCCTGTCGCTGCGGCGTCTGTCCGAGCTGGCCGGCATCTCCAACCCCTACCTGAGCCAGATCGAGCGCGGCCTGCGCCGCCCGTCCGCCGAGATCCTCCAGCAGATCGCCAAGGCGCTGCGGATCTCGGCCGAGACCCTGTACGTGCAGGCGGGGATCCTCGAGCCCGGGAACGGCGAGACCGACCTGGCCCGGGAGATCCTGGCCGATCCCCGTCTCAACGAGGACCAGAAGCAGGCCCTCGTCCGTATCTACCTGTCGTTCCGTCACGAGAACGACCCGGCCCTCGAGCCCGACGGCCACGACCAGCCGGGGACGGCTGCGGAGGGTGGCCGGTAGGCTCCACCGGCGTGCGACGGCTGGCCGTGCTCTCGCTCCACACCTCACCGTTGGCCCAGCCCGGGACCGGTGACGGCGGGGGCATGAACGTCTACGTGCGTGAGCTCACCACCGCCCTGGGCCGCGCCGGGGTCGAGTGCGACGTCTACACCCGGGCCTGGTCGCCCGATCTCCCGGCCACCGTCACCGTCGAACCGGGCTTCCGGCTCCACCACGTACCGGCCGGTCCCCTCGGGCCCATGGCCAAGGAGGAGCTTCCGGCCGTGGTCGACGAGTTCGCCGACAACGTGGCCACGCTCATGGCCGACACCGAGCGGTTCGACGCCCTTCACGCCAACTACTGGCTGTCGGGGCTGGCCGGCCATCGGCTCAAGCACGAGCTCGAGCTGCCCCTCGTCTCCACCTTCCACACCTTGGCCCGGGTCAAGGCCCAGTCCAGTCCCGAAGAGCTGCGGAGCGACGAGCCCCACCGCCGGGCCGAGGCGGAGGCGGCCATCATGCGGTGCTCGGACGTGGTCCTCGCCTCGTGCACGGTGGAGGCCGCCCAGCTGGCCGAGCTCTACCATGCCGATGCCGCTCGTGTCCGGGTGGTGGCTCCCGGGGTGGACCACGCCTTTTTCGGTCCTGGCCACCGGGCCCAGGCCCGGCGCGCCCTCGGGCTTCGCCAGGGCCGGCCCCTGCTGCTGTTCGTCGGGCGCCTCCAGCCCCTCAAGCGCGCCGACACGGCGGTGCAGACGGTGGCCGGTGTCGACGGGGCTGAGCTCGTGGTCATCGGCGGGCCCAGCGGTCCCCACGCCGTCGCCTACCGCCACCAGCTCGAGGAGGCCATCGACGTCTTCGGCGTGCGCAGTCGCGTCACCTTCGTCGAGCCCCAGCCCCACGAGCTCTTGTCGAGCTACTACCGGGCCGCCGACGTGTGCTTGGTGCCGAGCCACTCGGAGTCCTTCGGCTTGGTGGCCTTGGAGGCGGCCGCCTGTGGCACGCCGGTGGTGGCCAGCAGCGTGGGTGGGCTCACCACCCTGGTCGATCACGGCCGCACCGGCTACCTCGTCGAGGACGGCGACCCGGGCGTCTTCGTCCAGGCCGTTCGCCGGTTGGTGGACGATCCGCTGCTGGCCGAGCGCATGGGCAGTGCCGCCGTGGTGCGGGCCCGGCGCTACACGTGGGCCCAGGCGGCGGCCGTGCTGCGGGCCACCTACGAGGAGCTGGCCGTGGGCAACCTCGTCGAGTGCCGCT
>JASHZK010000026.1 GCA_030042575.1 Acidimicrobiales bacterium | reverse complement strand
GAGCCGGGGGATTGGCCAGAGCGGCCACCGGGATACGGCCCACGAGCAGCGGCGCCAGCCAGCTCATGATGGCGAGGTCGTGACGCACCAGGTGCGCCACCGACGGGCGCTGCACCTTCACCACCACCGGCTCGCCGCTGGTGAGCCGGGCGGCGTGCACCTGGGCGATCGAGGCCGCCGCCAGCGGGGCCATGTCGAAGACGGCGAACAGCTGGTGCAGAGGTCGGCCCAAGTCCTCTTCCACGATCCGGCGCACCGTGGAGTAGGGCTCGGCCGGGACCTGGTCACGACAGAGGCGGAACTCGGAGACCAGCTCTTCGGGGAACAGCCCCTCGCCCGAGGACAGGATCTGGCCCAGCTTGATGTAGGTGGGCCCCAGGCGCTCGAAGGCCCGACGCAGGCGCAACGACAGCCCGGCCCGTGAGGCAGAACCGCCGACGCCGCGCTCACGGAGGTACCAGGCCAGCAGGGCTGTGCCCAGGATGCGGGTCACCGTCACCACCCGCAGGCCCGGCGGCAGTCGCCGGTGACGGGTCAGTCGGGGCGCCTCGGCCCGCGTGGCTCGACGAAGCTGCTCGATCCCCTCTCGCCAGGGCATCGACGCGGGATCCACCACCCACGGTGCGGTGGAGGAGAAGGCACCGACGGCGAGGTCCTCGGGCTCCTCGGCGTCTCCCGTTTCGTCGGTGGCAGGCGGGTCGGGATGCTCAGTCACGCAGGGGTGCGATCACCAGGCACCCGTTGTGGCCCCCGAAGCCGAACGAATTGGAGAGGACCGGTCCCGGTTCCCACCGTCGGGGTCCGCCGTGGACGATGTCGAGGGGGATCTCGGGGTCGGGCTCCCCGTAGCCGGCGGTGGGAGGGATGAGCCTCTTCTCGATGCTCAGCACCACCGACACCGCCTCGATCGCCCCGGCACCCCCGAGGGCGTGACCGGTGACGCCCTTGATCGAGGTGACCGGGGGGCCGGGCGTGCCGAACACCTTGGCGATGGCCTGCGCCTCAGCCAGGTCGTTGAGCGCAGTAGACGTACCGTGGGCGTTGATGTGCCCGACGCCGCCGGGCTCGAGCTCGGCGTCGGCCAGCGCCAGCTCCATGCACGTCGCCGCCCCGGTGCCGCCGGGGGCGGGGGCGGTGATGTGGTGGGCGTCGACCGTCGACGCCGCCCCCAGCACTTCGCCGTACAGATGGGCGCCTCGGCGGCGGGCGTGCTCGAGGTCCTCGAGCACGAGGGCGGCGGCCCCCTCGGCCACGATGAAGCCGTCGCGTCGGGCGTCGAAGGGGCGCGACACCCCCACGGCCGACAGGGCCGTCATGTTGGTGAAGGCGCCGACGCCCAGTGGGGTCATGGCCGCTTCCGACCCGCCCCCCACGACCACGTCACAGCGGCCGCTGGCCACCAGGCGGGCGGCAGCAGCCACGGCGTGGGTCCCCGCCGCGCAGGCGGTGGTGACCGTCTCGCACGGCCCGTGCCATCCGCTCCGCATGGAGATGGTGGCTGCCCCGGCATTGGGCATCATCATGGGAATGAGGAAGGGTGAGATGCGCGACGGCCCCTTCTCCTGCAGCACCACGCTCTGGGCTTCGAGGGACTCGAGGCCACCGACCCCGGTGGCGAAGACCACCCCGCCCCGGTCCGGATCGGGAGAGACGTCGCCGGCGTCGGCCCGGGCCATCTCGGCGGCCGCCACCGAGAACTGGGCGAAGCGGTCGAGGCGTCGGGCCTCCTTGGGCCCGAACCAGGCGGCGGGATCGAAGTCCTGGACCCGGTGCTCGCCCTCGGGCGCCGGGGAGAGCAGCCCCTCCCAGAAGGCGTCGATCCCCGTGCCGCAGCACGAGACCACGCCCACTCCGGTCACGGCCACGCGCCGGCCCCGCGCCGGGCCCTCGGCCGTCGTGCCCAGCAACATGTCCTAGAGCTTGGCCGAGATCAGCTCGTAGGCCTGCCCCACCGTCTCGATGCCGTCGAGCTCGGACTCCTCGACGGTGATGTCGAAGGCCTCTTCCAGGGCCATGACCAGCTCGACCAGGTCGAGGCTGTCGGCGTCGAGGTCGTCGCCGAAGCGGGCCTCGAGCACGACCTTGTCCTCCGGCACCTGGAGCACCTCGACGGCGCAGGTCCGGAACTTCTCGAAGGTGGCGTCACTCACTGCTCGTCTCCCTTCCGGGCGGGTGTCTCACAGCCCCATGGACATGCCGCCGTCGACGGGGAGCACGGCCCCGGTCACGTAGGCCGCCTCGTCGGACGCCAGGAAGACGACCGCCCCGGCCACCTCGTCGGGAGTGCACCTTCGGCCCAACGGCACCATCGACGTGAGCTGCTCCAGGCGCGTTTCGCCCAGGTCAGCGATCATATCCGTGTCCACCACCCCGGGAGCCACGACGTTGACGGTGATGCCCCGGCTCCCCACCTCCCGGGCGAGCGACCGGGCCAGGCCCACCAGCCCGGCCTTGGCTGCTGCGTAATTGACCTGTCCGGGCGAGCCCACGAAGGCCACCACCGAGGACACGAGCACGATGCGCCCGCCGTGGGCCCGCACCATCGGGCCCAGGGCCCGCCGCACCACCCGGTACACACCTGAGAGATCGGTGTCGAGCACCTCCTGCCACGCCTGCTCGTTCATGCGCAACAACAGGGTGTCCCTGGTGATGCCGGCGTTGGCCACCAGCACCTGCACCGGTCCGAGCTTCTCCTCCACGGTGGCGAAGGCCGACTCCACCGAAGCGGGGTGGGTCACGTCGCAGGGCACGGCCAGCAGGTCGTCGTCGGCCGGCGGCGAGCTCCGGTAGGTGGCAGCCACCCGGTCGCCATGCTCGAGGAAGCGGCGGGCCACGCTGAGCCCGATGCCGCGATTGGCCCCGGTGACGAGCACGACCCGGCTGTGTGGCCCGGCTCCGGTTGGGCTCACGGGTGCCGTGGCCCCACTCGCAACCAGGCGACCGGCTGCCCGGCCACCAGCCGCTCCCCGGCCAGGGCCAGGAAACCGGCCAGCTGGCCGGCGAACGGGGTGCGGACCTCGACATCTCCCACCGTTCCCAACATGGCGCCCACTTCGACGGGGGTGCCGTCCGCCTCACCGGCCGGCGCCTCCCCGCGCAGGCGGGCACCGAGGGGAGGCGCCTCCAGCGCCGCCGGCTGGAACACGCCGGCCGCGGGCGAGACCACCAGGCGGACCGCCGTGGTCAGGTGCTCTCCGTGGTGTCCCTCGTGCGAGCTGGCTCCTACCTCCTGGCCGGCCATGACGGCCACCAGCTCGTCGATGTCGTCGGGTGTCTGCACGGCGACGACGGTGGCCGACGGCAAGGCACGACGGGCCAGGCCGCACAGCACACCACCGGGGCCGAGCTCGACCACCGGCTCGCCCCCCAGGGACCGAATGGCCTCCAGGCTCTGACGCCAGCGCACCGGGCTGCACAGCTGGGCCGAGAGCAGGCTCGACCACTCCACGGCTTTCGGGTGGACCCGGGCGTCGACATTTGCCAGCACCGGCGTGTCGGGGTCGGTGAACGTAGCGTCCGAGAGGGCCTTGCGGAGACGGGCTCGGGCCGGGGCCATGAGGGCGGTGTGAAAAGCGCCGGCCACCGTCATGGACATGACCTTGCGCGCACCGAGTTCCTTGGCCAGAGCCGAGGCGGCTCCCACCGACTCGACAGTGCCGGCGATCACCACCTGGCCCGGCGCGTTGTAGTTGGCCACCCACACCTCGCCTTCGGCCCGTTGACAGGCTGCCTCCACCGTGTCGTCGTCGGCACCGAGCACGGCCGCCATGGTCCCCGGACGCTCCTCGGCGGCGTCGTGCATGGCCTCCCCCCGCTCGACCACGAGGCGGACGCCGTCCTCGAAGGCCAAGGCGCCACTCGCCACCAGGGCGCTGTACTCGCCCAGGCTGTGCCCGGCGCAGGTGGTGGGCTCGATGCCGACGCGTTCGACGGCGTCGAGGACGACCAGACTGAGAACGAAGGTGGCCAACTGGGCGTTGGCCGTACGGGTCAGCTCCTCCTGGTCGGCGTCGAGCAGGAGCCGACCGACGTCGCGTCCGGCGATGGCGGCCGCCTCCTCGACCACCTCCCAGCTCGGGTGGTCCGTCCAGGTCCGGCCCATTCCGGGTCGCTGCGATCCCTGGCCGGGAAAGGTGAAGGCCGGCACCGTACTCGTGGGCTCCTCTGGCTGGCGTCGGTGGTGGGGCCAGGGTGGCACGCCTGGCCCTCGTCGTCACGTTACCGGGGGGTA
>JASHZK010000233.1 GCA_030042575.1 Acidimicrobiales bacterium | reverse complement strand
GCCGTCCACCCTCACCCACCAAAGTGTCGACCAGTCCTCGTCGTAGTGGTGAACAAGGAGGGAGATAGCCGGGTTGGACCGGATGTTCTCCAGCCTGTGGAGGGCCAGGGTCGACTTGGGCTTGGCATCGTCGACCGCCGTGTAGATGGTGTCGCCACGGAGGACGCAGCAGACCGGGACGAGGTGGGGGTGACCCTCAGACGTGATGGTGGCCAGGACAGCCACTCGAGCTTCAGTGACGAGGCGGCGAGCCTCAGCCTGGTCCACGAGATGACCTTATGGCCGAGAGCGGGAGACAGGTGATCGGCGTCGTCCAAGAATGCGCTCTACCGGCACCGCCAGGTCGTTTTCCGACGGCACCGGTAAGGGTGCGATGGAGTTACCGGGACCGATCGCACTGCTGCCGTTCTGGAAGGGGAGGTTCTCGAATCTTCGGGTGAGAAAGTCGTCAGCCTCCAGGAAAGGTACACCGGGCATTGGCGTGGCTGAGCCCGAGTTCCTGGACATCCTTGGCGACCATCACCCCGTCACCGATCGAGTCGGATAGGCCTACCCTCCAATATCGATCAATACACCCGTGTCCCGGTGATGGCCACACCCGCCGGATTCGTACCAACGCTCACCTTCTTCACCACCGTCTTGGTAGAGGTCTTGATGACGCTCACGGTGTCGGAACCCCAGTTGGCCACGTAGACGTAGCTGCCGTTGGGGGTGACGGCCACGCCGTTCGGCTGCCCACCCACGGTGATCGTCTTCACCACGGCGTTGGTCGAGGTCTTGATGACGCTCACGGTGTCGGAGCCAAAAGCGACGTAGGCGTAGCGGCCGTTGGGGGTGACGGCCACCCCCTGAGGCCCGACACCCACGGTGATCGTCGTCACCACGGCGTTAGTGGAGGTGTTGATCACGCTCACAGTGCTGGATCCGGTGTCGGCCACGTAGACATCCGTGCCGTTGGGAGTAGCAGCCAGCCAGATCGGCCTGCTACCCACGGTGATCGCCTTTACCACCTTGTTGGTAGAGGTGTTGATCACGCTCACGGTGTCGGAGATGTAGTTTGCCACATAGGCATAGCTGCCGTTGGGGGTGACGGCCACTCCGTATGGATCCTTACCCACGGTGATCGTCTTCACCACGGCGTTGGTGGAGGTGTTGATCACGCTCACGCTGTCCGAGCCAGCGTTGGTCACGTAGACGAAACTGCCGTCGGGAGTGACTGCTATCCCGACCGGATATTCCTCCACGGTGATCGTCTTCACGATGGTGTTGGTGGAGGTGTTGATCACGCTCACGGTGTCGAAGCTAGCGTTGGTCACGTAGGCATAGCTGCCGTCAGGAGTGACGGCCACCCTCTCCAGACCGCTGTCCTCGGTGATCTTCTTCACCACGGTGTCGGTCGAGACTTTGATCACGCTCACGGTGCCGGAGGTGTTGTTGGCCACGTAGACATAAGGGGTCGTCGAGGCAGCCGCTGGTGGTATTCCCGCCGGCATCAACACCAAGGTGACGACAGCCAGTCCAGCCACACCGACCGCAGTACCAACGTTCATCGCCAACCGGGACAAACGGCATCCAACGATCTGCGCCATGGCTTTACCCCCAGTTGTGCTGGCGCCCGAGGCTACGACGAACGCAACGGTGAGTCCAGGGCTGTTGACAACGGTGCGAATGGTGCAACACGAGGATGAACCACGGCGAGTGGTCGGTCCCTTACCGACGCCTGGGTCGCTCTGAACGGCCGGGGCATGACGAGACGAGTTGGCTGGCGGACACCACGTGCCCGGTGGCAACGGTACCGTTTGAGGCACGGCCTCTCGCCCCCGCTTAGCCCTGACCGGCCGACGAGCACCGCATGCCCTGTGTCAACGGTCACCGGCGAATCTCATTCCGCCGTCTGGAATCTCATTCCGCCGTCTGGTACCACCGCCCGAAGAACCCCCTGATCCAGGTCCCCGACGGTGAGTTTTCCGAGCGCCATTCCCTGGGCGCTGCTCCACCGGGCCATCACTGGAAACAGTCCGTGACCCTGCCGCCACCGGTGCCGGCTCCCGGTAGGCTCCCCCGTCGCATGTGCGGCCGAGTCGACATCCACACTCCTCCGGCCCAGCTCGCTCGGGCTCTTGAAGCTCAGCTGGCTGCGGGAATCGACCCCAATGGTCGTCCCAGTTGGAACGTGGGGCCGACGAGGTCGCTACCGGCCGTTGTCGTCGACGAGGAGCACCACAGGGTGCTCGATCTCTTTCAATGGGGCCTCGTCCCTCATTGGGCCAAGGACCCCAAAGTGGGCTACAAGATGATCAACGCCCGTGCAGAGACGGCCGCCGCTAAGCCCGCCTACCGCCAGGCTCTACAGCGCAGGCGGTGCCTCATCGTCGTCGACGGGTTCTTTGAGTGGCAGGTTCCCGACCGAGAAAAGCCAAGGGAGAAGGTTCCCTTCTATTTCCAGAGGACTGACGGCGAACCGATCACCTTCGCCGGGTTGTACGAGACGTGGTGGGACAAGAGACGTTCCGAGGAGCCTGAGCCAGAGAACTATCTCCAGACCTGCGTCATTGTTACGACCGCTGCCGGTCCCGACATGGAAGCGGTCCATGACCGGATGCCGGTCATCATCGAAGCCGAAAACAGAGAGAGGTGGCTGGACCCGGATCAGTTCGAGGCCAGCGAGGTGACTGGACTCCTCGTGCCCTCGCCTGCGGGGACGTTGGTTCGCCACCCCATTGACAGAGCTGTGAACAGCGTACGGAACGACGGCCCCCAGATCATCGAAGCCGTCGCCTAGTGCCGCGGCGCTAGCTTGCTGGCATGGGACGTTTTCCTCGAGCCGAACTTGACCAGGCATTCACCGATTACCAGAAATCAGCGAGCCAGGCCACCTCAACCGGTGACTGGAACGTGTGGGCTGACCTCTTCACGGAGGACGCTGAATACGTGGAGCATCTCTACGGGACCCTGCACGGACGAGAGGCCATCCGGGCCTGGATCACCGAGACAATGTCGACATACCCCGGCAATGCGATGGTCGACTTCCCTATCGGATGGTCGGTCCTCGACGAGGAGCGAGGATGGATCGTCTGCCAAGTGTGGAACACGATGGCCGATCCGGGGGACGGGAGTGTTCACCAGGCCTACAACGTGACTCTGCTCAAGTACGCCGGAGGGGGTAGATGGTCCTACGAAGAGGATATTTACAACCCGGCACACTTCGCCACGATGATAAAAGCGTGGGAGGACAGGAAAAACGAACTGGGATAGCTCGTGGCAAGCGGTCCTGAAAAGACATGGTGTAGCTGTTCCGACAACGGAGGCGGGTGGCGTGGAACCATGCCCTCAGTGAGCGGACGGTGTCGAGCCACGATCCTGGTGCCTTTCACGGAAGCAACTTCGGTGTCGAAACTGGACGACGCACAGTTTCGGTCTCTGCTGACTGCGCCGTCACCCTGACCTGCGGAACGACCTCAGACAGCACTCCTAATCTTGATCGACCAACCCTCGCAGATCGTTGACCAAGGTCCAGTCCTCGGACCACCCGAACTGATCGGTGATCACGGCACAGCCACCCATGTCGACGTTCAGCCTCAGCACGTTGCCACCTCCGTAAACGAAGTAGGCATCGATGCTCTCCCCCAAGTCGGCCGGGCAGCTCTGGATGGTCCCCGGAGGAGGGACAGTGCCGCTGTTTGCCTCCTCGGTCAGCCGGGCGAGCGTGGCGCTGTCGGTGATGGTGCGCTCGGCGACGAGCCCGAGGGGTGGGTTGAGGGCGTTGTATTCACAAAGTAGGACGGAAGTCGCCCCGTCCGGAACCAGGGTT
>JASHZK010000232.1 GCA_030042575.1 Acidimicrobiales bacterium | reverse complement strand
AGCTGCCGAAAGAACCCCTCTGCGCGTTGGTCCCTGTCTCGGTCGGCGCCGAGAGCGACACCCGGATCGAGAGCGTCAATCAGCTCTCGGGGATGCTCGTGTCGCTGGCCACCGATGTCGCCGATCCCCTGCTCCGCCTGCGCGCCATCGCCCAGGGCAGCCGGGCGGCCAAGGACCAGCAGCGGCTCCTCGGTGAGGACCTCTTCGGCGAGCTGGCGGACCTGGGTATCCCCGCCCTCGCCCGACCGATCGGCCGAGCGGTGCGGGGGATGGGCCTGACCTGCAGGTTCCCGCCCTTCAGCGTCGTCGTCTCGAGCTTTCCGGGGCCGAGGTTCCCCCTGTACTGCGGCGGCGCCGAGCTGCTGGCCTATCACCCCTTCGGCCCCATCATCGACGGGGCCGCCCTCAACATCACGGCCATGTCCTACCGGGGACAGATCGGCTTCGGTCTCCTCGGCTGCCGGGACGCCGTGCCCGACATCGACCTGGTGGCGCGCCTCATCCCGGAATCGATGAACGAGCTGACCAAGGCGCTGTCAGCCGGCGGACACCCGAGGAGACAGCCGGCCCCGGGTCACCGCACCCCCTGAAACGGCGGATGGCTCCTTTCGCACAGGAGGAAGCCTCGCCCCGCAGCCCAGTAGACCGTCGAAGCCACTTCGCATCTATCGTCGGCTCACATGGACCGCCCGTCTCGACACAGCGCCCTCCTCGTCATGGACGTCCAGCGCGGAGTCGTCGAGCGCTTCGGCGGCGACCCGGCGCTACTGGACCGCCTGCGCCAAGCCATCGAGGCGGCCCGATCGACGAGTCTGCCGGTGATCTTCGTGCGGGTGGCCTTCCGCCCCGCTCACCCGGAGGTGAGTACCAGGAACCGAGCCTTCTCCGCCCTCGCCGCCCAGGCCGACGCCTCCTTCGGTGAGGCCGATGAGGCCACGCAGATCCACCCGGCGCTCGAGCCTCGGGCTGAGGACCTGGTGGTGGTGAAGAAACGGGTGAGCGCCTTCGCCGGCAGCGACCTCGAGATCCTCCTGCGGTCGCTCAGCACCACGCACCTGGTCCTCGCCGGCATCGCCACCAGCGGAGTGGTGCTCTCCACCCTTCGGGAGGCGGCCGATCGCGACTACGAGCTCACCGTCCTGCACGACGCCTGCGCCGACGCCGACGACGAGGTCCATCGCGTGCTCACCCAGAAAGTCTTCCTCCGCCAGGCCGAAGTGCTCTCCGTGGCGGATTGGACCCACCGTGTCCGAGCCGGAACCGGCGGCTGATCAGCTGGACCGTTATCTGGACCTGCCCAGACCGGCGACCTCGCTGCTTGTAGGGTCGAGAGTGGCGACGACAATAGGAGAGAAGCCGTGACGCAACGCACTGTCGAGATCACCACCGCCGACGGGCTCTGCCCGGCCGCCCTCAGCATGCCCGAGGGAGATGGGCCCCGGCCGGCGGTGATCATGTTTCCTGACGCCGGGGGGATGCGCGACGTCATGCGACAAATGGGAGAGCGTCTGTCGGGCTTTGGCTACGTGGTTCTCGTGCCCGATTTCTATTACCGCAACGGACCTTATGACCCCATCGACATGCGCACCGCCTTCTCCGACAAGGAGACAGCAGCCAAGGTGATGGCGATGATGCATGGCTACAGCGCGGAGATGGTGGTCCGTGACGTCAACGCTTTCGTCGACTACCTCGAGGCGCGGCCCGAGAAGAAGACGGGCGGCGTCGGCACCACGGGCTACTGCATGGGTGGCCGCCTCTCGCTCCTGGCCGCAGCGAACCTGGGCCAGCGCGTGGCAGCGGCAGCGTCTTTTCACGGCGGGAACCTGGCCAACGTCGACGACCCTGACAGCCCCCACCACAAGGCCGGCGCCATCAAGGCCTCCGTATACGTAGCTGGTGCCGTCGAGGACCAGTCCTTCAGCAACGAACAGAAGGACCTTCTGGAGAAAGCTCTGAGCGGGGCGGGCGTAACCCATACCATCGAGACCTACCAGGCTCACCATGGCTTCGCCGTGCCCGACAACCCGAGCTACGACGAAGCCGCCGCCGAACGCCATTGGACGGCCACCGAGCAGTTCTTCGGATCTCATCTCGGCCTATAGCCTCGGTCAGTTGCAATGGTCATCGCCGTCGCAGTAGCGGGAGCGGACGACGTGCCCACGGTCACCTCGATTCTCGACGAAGCCTCTGCCTGGCTCAGAAGTCGAGGGGTCGCTCAGTGGCCTGACCGTTTCCCCGCCGACCTTCTCATGGCGTCGGTCGCCGGCGAGGACCTGTACTTGGTCCTCGATGACGGTGATCCGGCAGGCACGGTGACCCTCCAGTGGTCGGACCCTGTGTTCTGGGGAGACAGGTCTGACGCCGGATTCGTCCACCGCCTCGCCGTCAAGCGGGGCCATGCCGGGGTGGGCAAGCAAGTCCTGGCTTGGGCTGAGGATCAGGTCGTCGCCCGCAACCGGCAATATCTGTGCCTCGATACCCTCAGCACCAACGCCAGGCTGCGCCGCTACTACGAAGAGCTCGGGTTCGTCGCCGTCGGCTCAATCGGCGGTCCGCTTGGCCATCCTCACACCCACGCCCACGGTCGGTGGGAAGCCGTCTTGTACGAGAAGATGGTCCCGCCGGTGCCCGCTCCATGGTGCCCGGCGCCCCGCCGGTAACCCGAATCGACTGCCATCGACGGGACTCAAGGGCGGGCGTCGACCTCGTCGACGTAATGCCAGTCGACCAAGCCGTAACGCTCCACCACCATGACCTCCCCCATCGACGTGGACAGCTCGCGGGCCCGGGCTATGGCTGCCTCGTCACTCGTGAACTCACCTGTCTCGATTTCCTCACCACCCGGTCGCCTGAAGTGGTAGCGCCAGGTCTTGTCGGAGGAGGACGAGGTGTCGGCCATGGGCCAGACGTTACCGCCATGGCCTGCACCTGAGGAAACCGCTGAATCCGACGATGAAGGTCCGACCGACCGTCACCGATGACGCTCCAACGGCGAGGGCGCCGCCGGCCATCCTGCTCAGGCCGATGGCGGCTGCACGACTAGCTGGCCAACCAGTTCTCGAGGCCGCCGTGCGCCTCGATCGAGACGAGCGGGTTCCAGTACTCTCGATAGCGCCAAATCAGTCCGTCACGACATTCGAACACTGAGACGTAGCGCTGATCGTAGGACACGCCCGAGTCGACCATGTGACCGCGCGTGACCAGCTCGACGACGAGGACGGTCGGATCGGTACTCGGATGAAGGCGGATCTCCTCGACTTTGTCGGTGGAGATCCGTCCCCGGGTCGATCTCATGTAAGCGAGGATGTCGGCCTTGCCGACGTAGGCGCTTGCTCGTCCCAACGGAGCAAATGGGAATTCAAGGACCGCCTCTTCGTGCCAGAGCCTGATCCACTCCTCCAGACGTCCCTGGCTGAGCAAGGCCAGGTAGCCCTGCGCCAGCTCGAGCGTGCGTCGACGGGTCGCCTCGGTCCCCGAGGCCTCACTCGCCACTCATGCCCGCCTCGTCCGCGGCAGTGGCGGCGGCCGAGAAATCCTGGGTGCGCCAGTGCTCGGGGTGGAGTCGGAAGACGACAGACGACTCTGTGGAAGGATTCGCCTTGGCGTACCAGGCGCCCAGGTCCGCACCCAGGTAGCGGGTGGCCATGGCCAACACGTCGCGCTCTGCTCCAGTCGGCTCCACGGGGCCCTCTACGCTCACATAGCGATAGGGGGGTGACTCGTCCTGCACGATGATCGTGGCCCGACCTGCGGCCCGAAGAAGCTGTGCCTTCAAAGAGTCGGCATCGATTCCGAACTCGACGACCCCCGCGTGGTACACGAACCACACCGGGAGGGCGAGCGGCCCCCGTCCCGGCTCGCTCACCGCCAGCACGGCCACGCGCACCTCGTCCAGGAACTCCTCACGCTCCTCGACTGACATCGAGGCCCGATAGGGCACGGCCACCTCCGATCGCCCGCAGGCCCTAAGCTCAGCGCGCCTTGGTTTTCGAGGCGCAGGGCACGGTATCGCTTCTGAAACAGAGGCGCAAGCGGGAGAGGGTGGGGAGGCGAGTGACAGCGTCCGTGGACAACCTGCGCCGGCAGCTCCCCCCCAATGCCTGGGACCACAAGCTCGTCCCGCTCCTCGAGCTCTTCGACGTCCTCGGGCGGCGGTGGTCCCTGCGAGTTCTGTGGGAGCTACGGGAGGAGCCGGCGACCTTTCGAGAACTGCGGGTTCGGTGCGCCAACATGTCCTCGAGCCTCCTCAGCTGCCGCCTCCGCGACCTGCGTGCCCAGGGGCTGGTTGAACACACCCCGGGGCAGGGCTACGAGCTCTCCGCCACGGGTCGGGGCGTTGCCCGGCGCATCGCCGACCTCTACGTGT
>JASHZK010000231.1 GCA_030042575.1 Acidimicrobiales bacterium | reverse complement strand
TCGGCGACCTGGTGGCCGAGCCTTCATGACAGTCCTCGCCCCCTGGGTCGCCGCCCTCGGTCGGTTCGTCTGTTGGCCGTACCCGGGCGCCTCGGTGGGTGGCGAGCGAGAGGCGGGCCGGTGCACCTCGCTCTGGTGAGACACGGCAGGGCGGGCTCCAAAGCCCGTTGGATCTTCTCCAGCCCGTATCTCCGCTGCGCCCAGACGGTGGCGCCGCTCTCGGAGAAGCTGCAGTTGCCCGTGATGGCGGAGAACGCCCTCGCACCAGGTGACGCCGCCGACGCCCGGGACCTGCTGGACCGTCTCTGCCGTGGGTCACGATGGCGAGCGGTCGTCCTCTGTACGCATCGCGAGGTGCTGGTGGGAATGCTCCCTGCCCTCGCTGATGGCCTGGGGCTGTCCCTTCCCCGAGAACCACCGGGAGCGAAGGGGAGCGCCTGGGTATTCGATGTGCGCAGAGACCGGTCGGCTACGGTGCGGTACGTCGCCGCGGCCCCCTAAGGGGTTAGAGTCCCTCTCAGACGCGATGAGGCCCGCGCACCGTGGGGCGCCCAGCCCCGCTGATGGCTTCTACCCAGCAACTGGTCATGGTCAGGAGCGGAGGGAGGAGCCCCGGGTGCCCGTCGTTCTGCAGGTCCTGCAGAGCCTGACCGTCCTCGTGGGTGCCCCCCTCTACGTGGGGGCCATCAGCCGGGCCGAGTCGATCGTCGCATCCAAGCGCGGTCCGAGTGTGTTTCAGCCTTATCGGGATCTGGCCAAGCTCCTGCGCAAAGGCGCTTCCGTGAGCGACCAAGCCTCCTGGGTCTACGCCGGGGCGCCCTTCGTCGTCTTCGCCTGCTACCTCACGGTCTCGGTCATCGTGCCCATTATCACCAGCCAGCCCCTGCCGTTGGCTTTCTTGGCCGACCTGATCGGCGGGGCCTTCGTGCTCGGTCTGGCCGCCTTCACCATGGCCCTCGCCGCTCTCGACACGGCCAGTCCCCAGGGTGGACTGGGCGCCAGCCGGGCGACGTGGATGGGCAGCCTGGTGGAACCGGCGCTGATCCTGGTGTTCTTCACCGTCGGAGTCCTCTCGGCGTCGGACAACCCTTATCTCATGAACCATGCGGTGCGGTCCTCGCCCTATGCCTTGGTGCTCCCGACCCATGTGCTTGGAACTCTCGCCTTCTTCATGCTCGTCCTGGTCGAGAACGGGCGGATCCCCATCGAGAACCCCAGCGGCAGCATCGAGATCTCGATGATCGAAGAGGGACGGGTCACCGAGTACTCCGGTCGCCACTATGCGCTGATGCGCTGGGCATCGTGGATGAAGCTGTTTCTCCTCTCGTCGATCTTCATGAACGTCTTCGTGATCCCGTGGGGCCTGGGCAACGCCCACAGCCTGGCCGGCGGGCTGCTGGCCATCCCCGTGCTGGCGGGGAAGTTGGCTTTGTGCGGGCTGGCCATCGTGGTTATCGACTCGTCGTTCGCCAAGCTGCGCTTCTTCCGCATCGCCGAGTTCCTCGGTGCGGCGTTTCTCATCGCGCTGGTCGGCGTCATCACTTCGTATGTGGTGAGCGTGTAGTCGTGCAGAGTCTTTCTTCCAGCTCGATCGATGGAACCCTTCTCACGTTGAGCTCGGTCGGGATCCTGCTCGCTGCTTTCGCCTGTCTCGGGTCCAAACTCTTCAACCGCTACGTCGCCTACTACGGGTTCCAGTCGGTCCTCCTCTCCTTCGCCGCTGCCGTGGTCGCCTACCACTACGACAGCGCCGAGTTGTGGGCGCTGGCAGTCATCACCCTGGCCCTGAAGGGCATTGCCATCCCTGTCGCCACCCAGCGCCTCCTGCTGCACCGCTTGGACCTCAAACGCGACGTGGCGCTGTCCACCGGTCTGTCCACGTCGCTCATCGTGGGCGCGCTGCTGACGGCCTTTGCCTACTTGGTGATCGAGCCGGCCGACCTCCCCCATGGGGTGGTGGCCGCCTCGGTGGTGCCGCTCTCCACGGCCGTCGTGCTCCTCGGGGGCCTGGCCATGGTCGTCCGGCGGCACACCGTGGCTCAGCTCATTGGCTGGCTCATCACCGAGAACGGCGTCTTCCTGGGCGCCATCACCTTGGTGGCCACCTTTCCCTTCATCGTCGAGGCGGGCATCTTCTTGGACCTCGTTGCCGCCACACTCATCATGGTCGTCTTCGTCTCGGGCATCACCCGTCGGCTCGCCGAAGCGACCTCCTCCGAGTTGCGGGGGCTGCAGGGATGACGGCGTTGGTGGTACTGGTCGTGGTCCCACCACTTGCGTCCGCACTGGCGGTGGCCGCTGGCGCCAGAGCCCGGGGGGCGGGCAACGTCCTCGTGGCCGGCGCCCTGGTGTCCTTCGCTTCGGCTCTGGTCATGGCCGTTCGGGTGGTGGGCGACGGGCATTTCCAGGCACTCGGTGGTTTTGTCTACGTGGACGCCCTCAGCGCCTTCTTCGCCATCACGGTCTCCGGCGTCGTGGTCCTGGCATCGCTGGGGTCAGCCGCCTATCTGCGCGCCGAAGAGGACAGCGGCGAGCTCAGCGGCTTCCAGGTGCGGATCTACTACGTCTTTTTTGCCGTCTTCGCCTCGGGGATGCTGGCGTCTTTCGTCGCCGGCAACCTCGGGATGCTGTGGGTGCTCATCGAAGCGAGCACCCTCGCCAGTGCCGCCCTCGTCGGGTTGGAGGCCCGGGCCCCGTCGCTGGAGGCGGCCTGGAAGTACGTGATCATCAGCTCGTTCGGGGTGACGATCGCCTTGGTGGCCACGCTCTTTCTCTTCTACTCGGGCAGCGTCCTGCACCTCAGCTCGAATGAGCGCCTGACGTGGCCTTATCTCTTCGCCCACGCCCACGCCTTGGCGCCCACCAGCCTACGCCTCGCCTTCCTTCTGGCCGTGATCGGCTATGGCACAAAGGTCGGTCTGGTCCCCATGCACACCTGGTTGCCCGACGCCCACTCGGAAGCCCCCAGCCCGGCAAGCGCCATGTTGTCTGCGGGACTGCTCAACACTGGCATGTACGCCATCATCCGGTACCAGGCCATCGCCCGGGCCACCTTGGGGCCCCGCTATCCCAGCAACGTCCTGTTCGTCTTCGGCTTCGCCACCATCTTCGTCGGGGTGTTGTTCATGGTGCGCCAGGGCAACTTCAAGCGCATGTTCGCCTATTCCTCGGTGGAGCACATGGGCATCATCTCGGTTGCTCTCGGCTTTGGCGGAGTGCTGGGCTTGTACGGGGCCTTGCTGCAAGTGCTGTACCACGCCATTGGTAAGGCCGTGCTCTTTCTTTCCTCGGGTCACCTCGTGCTCGGCTACAAGACCCGCGAGTCGGCCAAGGTGCGGGGGGTGCTGGGCTCTTTGCCCTTGGCCGGTGGGGTGCTCCTCCTCGCCTCGTTGGCCGTGGCCGGGTCACCGCCTTTCGGGGTCTTTCTCAGCGAGCTGACCATCGTGCGTGCCGGCTTCGCAGTTTCGGAACCACTGCTGGCGGGGTTCTTCCTCCTGCTCTTGGTCATCGGCTTCGTGGCGCTGACCAGCACCACCCTGACCATGGCCGCCGGCGAGGGCCCAGGGCCCGTCGTCGCCTATCCGAGGCGATCGGGGCGAGTCCTGGCCGGGGTGCCGCTCTTGGTGGGCCTGGTTGTGCTCGTCGTACTCGGGCTCTGGGTCCCCGTTGGCCTCGACCACCTCCTCATGCACGCCGTGGGAGCTTTGCGATGAACACCGGGACTCAGGCCACGAGTGCTTCTCCCGGGGTCGTCGGAGGCGGCGAGACCGCCGGGTTCGGCCTTCGGGTTCCTGCGACAGAAGCATGGGGGAGTGACGTCTCGGAGGCCCAGGTCGAGACGGTCGTCCACGAGCTCTCCGGCGGGGGACGACTGGCCGATTTCTTCGGCAGCGTCGAGGACGAACAGCTCGTGCTCCGCCTCGTCTACGGGTTCGAGCCCGGCGGCGGCTACCGGATCGTGCGGTGGCCGGCAGCCGCTGAATACCCGGCGCTCTCGGAGATCGCTCCCGCCGCCTTCGTCGAGGAGTGTGAGATCTACGAGCAGTTCGGGGCCCGGCCGGCGGGAGGGAGACCGCTCAACCGCCTGGTCGTCCCGCCCCACGCGGGACGCGACTTTCCGCGACTGGGGCGGGCGCCGGCCAGGGAGCCTGGCCCGGTGCACGCTCCCCATTACGTGAGCGGCGAGGCGATCGAGTACCCGTTCGGCCCGGTACGGGCCGTTGCCCAGGAGTCGCTCTACGTGGGGCTCGTCACGAGCGGCGAAGAGGTGATCGACCTCTACCTCCTCCAGTGGCACAAGCACCGGGGTCTCGAGCGGCGTCTACAGGGGCTGGATCCGCAGCGGGCGCTCTTTCTGGTCGAACGGGCCGAGGGTCTCTCGGCGGTGGGCAACAGCTGGGCGTTCTGCCGAGCGGTCGAGGCCATCGTCGGGATCGACGTCGCCGATTCGGTCGACCGGACCCGAGGGGTGGCGCTCGAGTTGGAGCGGCTCTACAACCACGCCGCGGCGGTCGCCGCCCTCGCCCAGTCCACGGGGCTCTCGGTCGGCCAGGCGCAGGCTGAGATCGCCCTGGAGTCGTTTCTCAGGCTCAACGCCGCCACCTTCGGGCATCGCTATCTCTTCGGCGTCCTGGCCGTCGGCGGCGCCACCAGGGCGCCGGATGCCGAGCGTCTACGTACCGAGTTGCCGCGCGCCATGGGCGAGCTGCGCCGGGTGGTGAAGGCGCTCAAGTCGACGAACTCTTTCGTCGACCGCCTGGAGGCCTGCGGTATCGTGCCCCCGGACGTGGCGCGTCGACTCGGACTGGTGGGTCCCGTCGCCCGGGGATCGGGCCAAGACCTCGACTGCCGCCGCGACCACCCCTTCGGCCCCTATCTCGTCCACCCGTCAGAGGTGCCCGTGCGCCAGGACGGCGACGTGCTGGCCCGAATGGAGGTCATGGTCGAAGAAGCCGAACAGGCAGCTGCGCTCGTGAACGATCTTGTCGCCGCAGGAACCGGGGTAGGGGTGAGCCCGGCGTCGGCCTTCGAGGCCGGTTCGGCGCTCGGGTGGTGCGAGTCGCCTCGCGGTGAATCGCTCCTGTGGCTGGCACTCGACGGCGAGGGCAAGATCCGGCGAGCACGGCTGCGGCCGGGGTCGGTGCGCAACTGGCGTGCCTTCGACGACGCCGCTCGCTCGCGCAACGTGTTCACCGACGTGCCCATCATCGAGGCCAGCTTCTGGCTGACCGTGGCCGGGTTCGCTCGCTGATGGCCCTGTGGTTCCTGCGCGGCCTGCGACGAGGCGTGGTGACCACCCGCTATCCGTCGCGTGCCGATCCTTCGGCCGTTTACCTCCCCACGCCACCGGTCTTCGACGCCGGGCGACTCACCGTGGAGCTGGGTGACCGCTTGGTCCGTGCCTGTCCTTCGGGGGCGATCGACCGCCAGGGGAACGTGCTCATCCTCGACGTCGGCGCCTGCAACGGTTGCGGACGCTGTATCCAGATCGGCGAGCAAGCCGTGCGTCCGAGCGGTGAGTTCGAATTGGCCGCCACCAGCCGGGACCATCTCGTCAAACGCATCCCTATCGGGGGAGGCTGAGATGGCGATACCGGATTACTCGACCGGAGAAGGCCAGGTGCTGGCCCGGCTCCGAGAGGCCCGCGAGCTGTTCGGTCGCAGCCTGCACATCCGCACCATCGACACCGGGTCCTGCGCGGTATGCGAATCCGAGCTGCGGCTACTTCTCGCCCCGCACTACGACCTGCATCGCCTCGGGCTGTTCTTCACGCCCTCGCCCCGTCACGCCGACATCCTCGCCGTCACCGGGCCAGCGGTGCGGGCCATGGACGTGGCCCTGCACAAGACGTACGAGGCCATGCCCGACCCCAAGGTGGTCCTGGCGGTGGGCGCCTGTCCTCTTGGGGGGGTCTACCAGGAGGACGGGTTCGTCCACGGCAACCTGGATCAGGTGCTGCCTGTCGACGTGTTCGTTCCCGGCTGTCCGCCGAGCCCGCTGGCGCTGCTCCACGGGTTGCTGGTGGCGGTTGGCCGTCTCTCCGAGAGAGTGGGGGAGATGTCGTTCGTGGCTCAGGCCGGAGGTGACCGGTGACGGCGCCGCTGTTGTGGGCGGCGGCGGCCGCCTGGGCACTGGCCGCGGTCACAGGTCTGGCAGGCGCCCGCCGGCCGGCGGTGTGGGCGTGGGGTTGGACGACCGCCGCCGGCGGTGCGGCCGCCTTGGTGGGCGGCATCCTCATGGCGCTCGGGGGGCACCCCACGGGGACGCTGCAGGGTTCGGGCTCGATGGTGGGCACCCTGGCCCTGCGGGCCACGCCGCTGGCGGCCGCCTTCGTCGTGCTCCTCGGCCTGGTGGCCCTGGCGGTCGGGATCTACGCACCCCGTTACCACTCGCCGAACAGCGGAACCGCCACCTACGCCGTGGTGCTCGACGCCGCTTTCGTCGCCTCCCTGGCGGTGCTCCTGGCGGCTGATGTGACCACGTTCTTGGTTGCGTGGGAGTCGATGACGTTGGCCTCGGCGCTGCTGGTGCTGCGCTACCGGGCCCGGCCCGGGGTGGCGAACGGGGCTTTTCTCTTCCTGGCGCTGGGCGAAGCCGGGTTCGTCATGATCGTCGCCGCCTTCGTGATCTTGGCCACCCAGAGCCACTCCATGGATCTGGCCACCATCGCCGCCCACGCCCAGAGGATCTCGCTCGGGTGGAGGACAGCCGCCTTCTTGCTGGCCTTGCTGGGATTCGGCTTCAAGGCGGGGCTGGTGCCGTTGCACATTTGGCTCCCCGCTGCC
>JASHZK010000025.1 GCA_030042575.1 Acidimicrobiales bacterium | reverse complement strand
GTGTTCGAGTCGTAGTTGGTCACGTAGGCATACGTGGGCGTTGATGCACATGCCGTTTCCGTGGAGAACACCGATCCAAACAACAGTGTGCCGAGGCTGGCGAAGCAGATGGACCGTCCGAGCTTGCCCAGGCGCCCGAAGATCACCCTCGAATCATATTCCGCGCCTGCTCATCACGATTGATGAACGTGCAGCTCCACGTCCCTTGGTCGATTCCCTGCGCGGCTCGGCCGTAACGGGGTTGCAACAAGAATTTCGGCCGGCGCCCTTGTTTTCGGCGGCCAGATCCGTATGATCGATGTTCCGGAGCTGGAAAGGTCGAAGGGCCGGACCGGCACCGGGCGGGACCCGAGGGGCCGAGAGGTTCCTCGGGTTCTTCGCGTCAGCCGGCGCGCCAGCGAGATGGATTTTCGTCCCATCCGTGCGACAGGCTCGAGTCGTGCGCGATCCGCAGCCTCCGCCCACCATGGCGGCCGCCCCTCACAGCCCCTCGGCGCCCCCTTTCCGACGGGGGGCTCCCAGCGTCGTCGTGGTGGTGTTCGACGACCTGGGGTTCGCCCACCTGGGGAGCTACGGATCGGACCTGTTCACGCCCAATCTCGACGCCCTGGCCGGGCGTGGACTGCGGTTCACCAACTTCCACACCACGGCGGTGTGCTCCCCCACCCGTGCCTGCCTGTTGACCGGCCGCAACCATCATCGGGTGGGCATGGGGATGCTCCCCGACCTCCCGACGAATTTCCCCGGCTACCGCGGGACTTTCCCGCCGTCAGCCGGGACACTGGCCCAGATCCTGCGACAAGAGGGCTACGCCACCTTCTGCGTGGGGAAATGGCACCTCGTCCCCCGCGATCAACGGGTGACCGGGCCCTACGACATGTGGCCCACCGGTTGCGGTTTCGATCGCTACTACGGGTTTCTCAACGGCGAGACCAACCAATGGACGCCGAACCTGGTCCGCGACACGAACCATGTCGAGCCCCCGCTCGAACCGGCGGCCGGGTACCACCTCGACGCCGATCTGGCTGACAACGCCATCGCCTACCTCCGAGAGCTGCGTCTCTCCCATCCCGAGCGGCCCTTCCTGCTCTGGTACGCCTCGGCCGCACCCCACGCCCCCCACCAGGCGCCGCCCACCTGGATCGAGCGGTTCGCCGGCAGCTTCGACGAGGGCTGGGACTCCTGGCGCCAGGCCACCTTGGCCCGCCAGATCGACCTGGGGATCGTCGGGCCGGGGACCGAGCTCTCCCGGCGCCCGCCCTGGATCGAGGCGTGGGCGGAGCTCGATGCGCCTCGGCGTCGCCTGTACGCCCGGATGATGGAAGTGTGTGCCGGCTACATCGCCCACGCCGACCACCAGCTCGGGCGCGTCCTCGACCACCTGGCCGCCACTGGCGATCTCGACGACACGATCGTGGTCTTCCTGTCCGACAACGGCGCGTCGGGAGAAGGTGGCCCCCACGGCACCTACAACCAGCTCGGCCATTACATCTCCGACGCCGAAGACGACCTGGCCGACGAGATCGCCCACCTCGACGACCTGGGCGGCTTCCACTCGAGCGGCCACTACCCCTGGGGATGGGCCCTGGCCGGCAACACGCCCTTTCGGCGCTGGAAGCGCTACACCTTCGAAGGCGGGGTCCGCGATCCCATGATCCTCGCCGGGCCCACCGTCGCCGAGGCCGGGGGCGTGCGCCACCACTACGCCCACGTCATCGACATCCTCCCCACCGTGCTCGACCTGTGCGGCATCCCGCTGCCCGAGACCGTCGGCGGCATCGCCCAGATGCGCTTCGACGGCACCAGCCTCGCCCCCGTGATCGCCGATCCCCGGGCCGCCGAGGTGCGGACCACCCAGTACTACGAATGCTGGGGAAGCCGGGCCATGTACGACCACGGCTGGAAGGTGGTCACCAACCACGTCAATCAACTCACCGTGGCCGAGCGGGACCACATCTCCGGCAGCCACGATTTCGCCACCGACACCTGGGCCCTGTACGACACCGACAACGATCCCACCGAAGCCCACGACCTGGCCCCTGCCCAGCCGGGACGCTGCGCCGAGCTCGTGGCCTCCTGGTTCGCCCAGGCCGAGGAGAACGAGGTGTTCCCGCTCGACGACGGCGCCGTCCACCGCTTCGCCCACATGCACGTCCCCTGGACGGCGCGTCGAACGGCGTTTCGCTACCGGCCGGGGGACAAGGTCCACGAAGTGGCGGGCCCCAACCTGGCCGGCGGTTTCCGCATGGTCGCCTCGTTCGACGGGCCACTGCCCCGGCGGGGCGCCGCCGTGCTGTGCGAACAGGGCGACTGGTGCTCGGGATGGGCGTGGTACCTCCTCGACGGCCACGTGTGCTGGGCCATGGCCGGCAAAGGGGCGACGCAGCGCGTGAGCGCGGCGCTTCCGCCCACGGCGCGTGTGCTCGTCGCCCAGGGAGGCTCGGCGAACGGGCACCTCGAGCTCACCCTGAGCGCCGAGGACACCGCCCTCGAACGCCGCCTCCTGCCCGTCCACCTGCCCCTGGCCTGGGCACCCGACGGTGCTTTCCTCACCATCGGCTACGGACGGCCCTTCCCCGTCACCGAGGACTACGCCCCTCCGGCCCCGGCCCCG
>JASHZK010000230.1 GCA_030042575.1 Acidimicrobiales bacterium | reverse complement strand
CTGGCCGGGCACACCTCGACCGTGCGCCTGGGAACGGCAATGTGCCTTCTCCCCCAACGCAACCCGGTCTATACGGCCAAAGAGGTGGCTACCGTCGACTGGCTCTCGAACGGGCGGGTGGACCTCGGTATAGGCGTCGGCTGGCTGCGCGAGGAGTTCGAAGCGTTAGGAGTTCCCTGGCCACGGCGCGGTGAACGGACCGACGAGTACCTCGAGGTTCTGCGTACCCTCTGGGAGGACGAGGACTCGCGCTATGAGGGAAGTCTCGTCTCTCTGCCTTCGTGTCGGCAGTACCCCAAGCCGATCCAGCGCCCGATCCCAATCCACGTCGGCGGAGAGAGCGAAGCCGCCTTGCGCCGAGCGGCCCGGAGCGCAAACGGTTGGGTCCCTTTCAATTGTCAACCCGATGAACTCACTGGCCTCATAGCTCGCCTCGACCGCCTTCTGGCCGAGGAGGGACGCCAACGCGCCGACATCGAGATCACGGTGTGCCCGTATTTCAACGCGACGACGACCGACCAGCTGCGCGCTTATGGCGAAGCTGGGGCCAATACCATCGCCATCCTGTTCTTGGCCTCGAACGCTGAGCAAGTTCCATCCGCATTCGAGGCATTGTCGGACCTACAGGACTTGGCCGCGGCGATGTGACGATAGGTCATCGCCTACGCGCCCCTAACGAGCACCACCGTTGGCCGCGCAGAGCTCTCCATCTGGGAAAGGCGGCCGGGCAATGCGTCAGAAGGCGATCGTTCGACACGCGGGGTCGCTTCGCTCGGTGAGGTTCCCCCTTTCCGTGGAGGCAGTCAGTCAAAGTACGACCGACAATCCGCTATTAACTCACAATACGCTATAATCGTCGTTTATGGTGGACAGGAGATCGGGTTCCCTGCTGCGCGAGGCGAGGAGAACGGCCGGGCTCTCCCAGGCGGAGCTGGCGCGGCGCGCTGGGGTGACCCAAAGCGTCGTGAGCGCATACGAGTCCTCAGCGCGCCAGCCATCGCTTCCGATGCTCGATCGACTGGTGTCAGCCACAGGACTGGTGCTCGAGTTGCAGGTAAGTCGTCGTGGCTCGCGACTCAAGGGCCCTATCGGGACGAGGCTCCGGGCTCGTCGCAACAAAGTGAGACACGTCGCCACCGCCCACGGACTTACGAACCTCCGGGTCTTCGGCAGCGTCGCCCGGGGAGACGAGACCGAAGACAGCGACTTAGATCTCCTCGTGGACGTCGCTCCGGGGGTGGGATTGATCGGTCTGGCCAGAGCTCAGGGTGAACTCGAACTCGTTATTGGCGCCCGTGTTGACCTTGTACCGGCAAGCGACCTCAAGCCAGGTGTCGCCACCTCAGTTCTCGCTGAGGCGGTACCGCTTTGAGCCGATTCGATCGCCAGCGCCTTGAGGACATCCTGGCGGCCATCGACGCAATCCGTTCCCATCTGGAGCGAGGGTCTCTCAGTGACGGACTCGTCTTCGACGCCGTCCGCGTTCGTCTGATCGAGATCGGTGAAGTAGCCAAGGCCCTAACTGAAGATTCGCAGTCCGATGAACCCGATATTCCTTGGACCGAGATCGCTAGGATGCGCGACCGGCTTTCGCACCGCTATTTCGACACATCCCATGCCATCGTGGCCGCCACCGTCGATGGTGATCTTCCCGAGCTCGAAGCGACTGTTCGGAGATTGCTTGAACATGCTGTGGAGCATTGATTCCGCAGCGAACTCAAGGCTCAGCATCTGATCGGAAATCAGATGCTGAGGACTGGAACTGATCCTTCCCTATCGGATCACATGCTCCCCGATGAACCCGAATCACGTCAGGTTTTGAGTCCGCTCGGGCGGAGCTGACTGCCCCGGCGCCACCGCAGCTTGGCCCCGAAGAATCCTCCGCTGGCGAGCGTCTCTCCCGGGCAGGGCACTCCCTTGCCGTCGTGGGTGACATGTTGGGCGTGGACGCCGGCACGGTCCGTCGGGGCCTCGCCAGAGCCCGGTGTGTCCATCCGAGATCCCCACGGCCGGAAACGATGATTTGGAGCCCTCAGGGGTTCCTGGGCGGTACCGAGCAGTCTGAGGTGATCCAGAGGTCCAGGATCCGGCATTCCGGTGCGGTCACAACGCCGTCATTGGCATCGGGTGGGGTGTCGTTACCGGGCAGGCTGCATGGCTGGATAATGAAGCCTGTGAGGAGCTTCCCGAAGGTCGGAGTGAGCTTGCTGCTTGCGGGGATGGCGATCCTCGCAGGTTGTGGAACGAGTGAGCCTATGGCATCCCATTCTTCGACCTCACTCGCACCGACAACGACGGCAGCACCCACCACCACGACCATTCCCTATACAGGGCCCAAGCTGACATCAATAGGGGACGTCTCCTGCGCCGATGCCATGCACTGCTGGGCGGATGCGTCCGCAGGTACAAGCGGCAACGAGGGCGCTATCCTCGCCTCGACGGACGGAGGAACCTCCTGGATCGTGCAGGATCTGATCCCGGGGGTAGATGGCCTCGGCTCGCTCGACTGTCCATCGGATACCCACTGCATGGCCGTCGGGGACAGAGTCATTTCTAGGCAGCCACCAGTGCTCATCTCGACGACTAACGGCGGCACGACCTGGTCCACCTACGCTATGTCGAGCGGGGTCTTCGGGGTCGATGCCATCTCGTGCCCAAACGAGTCTGACTGCTGGCTGGTCGCCGAGAAGCCGCAGGGTTTCGATCTCGTAATGGCTACGACCAACTGGGGCGAATCGTGGACAGTCCAAAAACAGTCCTCGATCGAGGTCAGCATGAGCGTGGGCTTTGGCCTCTCTTGCCCCTCCACGTCTGATTGCGTTGTCGTGGGCATCGGTACGCTCACGACGACCGATGGCGGTTCCACCTGGGAGAAACACAGCTTCCCGGGTGATTCGCCCGGCGAGCTGAACGGTGTCTCATGCCCCTCGGTCGCCTTCTGTGTGGCCCAGGGTGATGTGACTTCGGCCGTCCCAGCGAACACCTCCACCATCATCGCCACGTCCGACAACGGAGGAGCGACTTGGCAGGAGAGGCTCCAAGCAGTAGGTGGAGGAGTCGGTGATTTGGGTACTCCGTCGTGTCCCACCACAACGACATGTGTCTTGGCCGGCTTTGGATACACCTACACCTCTGGTGGGCCACCAAATGGTCAAGTCGCCTACTGGGGTGCAGTGGTGAGGACGACCGACGGTGGGAATACCTGGACAACCGTCGAGGTGCCACAAGCGTCTGACCTCGGCGTTACGTGTGTATCCGGTACCAAGAGGTGCATAGCCGCCGGTGCAATCAACCAAGGCTCCGTCGGAGGCGTCGAGCAGACCGAAGGGGTCATTCTGCGGAGCCTCGACGCTGGGTCGACTTGGACGTCGGTGCCGGTTCCAGGGATCGCCGCCGCGGTTACGGCCTGCGCGACGTCGCAACTGGCCATATCGGTCGGCAACTCCGGAGTCGCAGGCCTTGGTCATGTGGGAGCCACGGTCCTCTTCCGGAATATAGGGTCAGCACCGTGCAGCTTGTACGGCTATCCGGGTGTTGCCGCCCTCAGCTCCGCGGGCCGTCAGGTATCGCAAGGGGTTCGTTCTCTCAACGGCTACCTCGGCGGTATCCCGTCCGGTTCACCTATACCAAATGTTGTACTGGCGCCTGGGGCAACGGGATCAGCTCTCATCGAGAGCACCGACAATCCAGTCAATAACACCACCTCGTGTCCAACGTACAGGTCTTTCCTGGTAACCCCGCCAAACACTTACATCTCGGTGAAGCTACCTCTGTCTCT
>JASHZK010000229.1 GCA_030042575.1 Acidimicrobiales bacterium | reverse complement strand
TCCATGGAGAAGAGACAGGAGTTGGCGCTCGTTACCCGCTCCCGCACGAGCTGAGACGCGACAATCTCCGAGTCGAAGGCGGATTCCCAGCTGGCAGTCGTCTCGGACTGGGACCTGGATCGGCCGCTCGGCATCGCTGTGGGAAGAATTCCATCATCACTACGATGTAGGAAGTGGAGAATCGCCCTCGAGTCGTGTTGGTGGGTGGTGGAGCAGCGGGGGTACTGCTGTCGGCGCACTTGCGGGCCCGCTGCCGGGACGCCTGCATCACGGTCGTGGACTCGTCCGGTCGTGTGGGAGCCGGGGCGGCGTTCGGCACGCCGGACCCCTGCCACCTGCTCAACGTCGTGGCCGAAGGCATGTCGGCCTGGCCCGACGATCCCGGCCATTTCTCGCGTTGGTTGGAGGAGCGAGCAGTAGCCACAGCTGACGGCTTCGCCCCGCGCCTGGCTTACGCCCGTTACCTCGGCCAGGTCCTGGACCAGGCCAGCGTGCGGCTCGAACACGGCGAGGTCGTGGGCCTGACACCGGGTGCCCCCACCCGGGTCACCCTGGCCGATGGGCGGGTGCTCGCCGCCGACGCCCTGGCCCTGGCGACGGGCCAGGCTCCAGCCGCCTTGCCCGAGCCGCTCGCCCGCGCCCTGGCGCCGGCGTCGGCCACCTCCGAGTGCATCCTGGTGGAGAACCCGTGGGCGCCGGGTGCCCTCGGCCGGCTCGACACCGCCAAGCCGGAGCGCGTCCTCGTCGTCGGCTCGGGCTTGACCGGCGTCGACGTCGCCTTGCACCTGTTGGCTCGCAAAGCCGAGGTCACGCTCGTCTCCCGCCACGGTCAGCTTCCCCGCCGTCATCGCCAATGCGGTCCGCCCGCGGCGTTGGAGAGCGTGACCGCGCTCGACGCCGCCTGCAGCCTCGACGAGGTGCGAGCGGCGGTGCGCCGCGACCTCGAGGCGGCCCGGGGCGGCGGCATGGATTGGCGCCAGGTCATCGATGCCCTTCGCCCTCACACCGCCCGGCTGTGGCACAACCTCAGCTGGCAGGACCAACGGAGATTCCTGCGGGAGGACCGGCGCCAGTGGGACGTCCTTCGTCATCGCATGCCCCCGACCGTTGCGTCGGCCATCGACGTCGCTCTGACTTCGGAGCGGTTGTCAACCGTGGCCGGAGAGGTCGTCGAGGCGCGCTCTTCGGATGGTCATTGGGTGGTCACGCTCTCAACCGACGACGCACCCGTCACCCGCCGATACGATGCGATCGTGGCGGCCACCGGAGCGACGTGGGATCGCCGGGCTCTTTACTCGTCTCCACTGTGGTCCTCGCTTCTTGCTTCGGGCCACGCCACCCCGCATCCGAGTGGCCTGGGCGTGCGGACTGATGCCGAGGGCCGCCTCGTCGACAGGCAAGGTGAGGTGCTCCCCAACACAGTGTGTGTGGGTGCCATTCGCCAAGGCGACTTGTGGGAGAGCACCGCCATCCCCGAGATCCGTGAGCAGGCGGCCGGCGCCGCCGACCTCCTGGCTGCTGCCCGACCGAGCCCGGTGAGCAGGCGTCTCGTCACTCCGGCACCACCGTCTCGCCGCTCGCCGGCGGAGGCCGCCTATGCGGCCGGCGTGCGCCGGTTGCTCGACGTGCAGCAAGGTGCATCATGGGCCTTTGCAGCGGCCGTGGCTGCTGATCCGGGTCACGCCCGGGCCCACGCCGCTCTCGCCCTGATCGCCACCGAACGGCCCGACCGGGCCGGCGGGCCGGCGGCCGTCGCCGGGCACCTCGCTCGGGCCCGGGCGGCGGCGTGGCGTGCCAGTGCCGAGGAGCAGAGCCACGTCGAGGCCGTTGCCGTGTGGTGCGAGCACGGGAGCCGGGCCGGGACCGCCGCTCTGGTCGCCCATCTGGAACAGGTGCCCGACGACGCCCTCGCTCTCATGGTGCTGGCTCCCTCGATTGCGTTCGCCGGAGCAGGCGATGCCCTGCCCGACACATGGAGCTTCGTGGACGGCTTCGCCGGCGTTCACGGGGAAGCCCCGTGGTACCTGGGCCTCTTGGCCTACGGGCGGACCGAGCAAGCGCGCTTCTTCGAGGCGGCCGATCTGGCGGAGGCTGCGCTGGACGCCGAGCCGGGCAATGGGAATGGCGCCCATGCTCTCACCCATGTCCATTACGAGACCGACGCACACAGCGCCGGCCTGAGGTGGCTCGTCGATTGGATCGCATCGGCAGGACGCACTCAGCGTTATCGACCACACTTCCACTGGCACGCGGCGCTGCACGAATTGGCTGTCGGTGACGCGGCCAGCGCCGCCCGTCGCTACGCCGACCACCTGGCGCCGCCGCGCTCGACAGGCGTCCGATGCCTGGTCGATGCCGGCTCACTCGCTTGGCGGGCCCGACTCCACCCCGATTGGATCGCGCCTCCCGATCCGCTTCCGATATTGGCCGAAGCCGGCTCGCTGGCCACGGACCCACAGACCGCGTTCATTGCCATCCACGCCCTTCTCGTCCATGCGGCCAATGATGATGTCGCCTCCATCAGGGCCTTGCGCGTGCCCGACCTCACCGACGCCCAAGCGGCCACGCTCGCCTCTGTCCAGGAGGGACTGGCATCACTGCTCGAGCAAGAACCGAGGAGAGCGCTCGACCACCTGGCCGAGGCCCTCCCCGGGCTCCCTGGACTTGGCGGAAGCCGAGCCCAGCAAGAGGTCGTGCTGGAAACGGCCCTGGCGGCCATGCTCCGACTCGGCGCGCCAGGTCAAGCCGCCCGCCTCCTGTCACGGCACCGCTCCGGCGCCGAAGCCCAAAGTGTGCGCCGAGACGCCGTGAGCTGACCGTCTCTGATCACCACCGGCCCCCGTCCGCCCTCATGACGCAGGCCAGTGAGGAGCGCCGGCCAAGTAGCTCTGAATGCCGCTCCTCAGCCGGCCGAGACGCACAGCCCGTAAGTGCATCGATCGGGTACGCTGCGCGGGGAACGGACCGGGCCTGACAGCACGGCCTCAAGGAGTCGCATGACACCCTCTCCCGTCGAAGACGCCTGGTCGCGGCCCTCTCCTGGTCTATGGCGAATGCGCGTGACGGAGATCATCGTCGTGGGAGCCGTTCTCCTCCTGATCGCACTGGGTACGTCCGTCCACGGGCCTCCCGCCGTCTCTGTCGCCACAGCCGGCGCCGTTCTGGTGGTTCTGGTGACGCTCACCAGCTTTGTCCGCCGAAGATTTCGAGCCTGGGGCTACCTCGAACGGGACGAGGACCTGCTGGTACGGAGGGGGGTGATGATCCGGCGGCTGTCTGTCGTGCCCTATGGACGCATGCAATTCGTCGAGGTGACAGCCGGGTTGGTGGAACGAATGTTCGGACTCTCCACCGTAAAGCTGCACACCGCCGCGGCCCGGAGCGACGCCCGGATTCCCGGACTCGAGGCCGCCGAAGCAGCACGGCTCCGCGACCGGCTGGCGACGCTCGGAGAAGCCAAGGCCGCCGGTCTGTGAGCCTGCCGGCGGCGCCCCCATCGCCATCCACGGCAGTCCGGTGGGAGCGACTGCATCCGCTGTCTCCTCTGGTGCGCGGCGGGCGCGCCATGGCCGCCGTGGTGGTGCTCGTCTTACTCGCCCTGGCCAGGAGCAACTCGGGCTCGTCACAGGGCCTCGTCATCGACCTGGCCATCGTGACGCTCGCCCTCGCCCTGGGGCTCGTGAATTGGCTGGTGACCAGGTGGCGCTTCGACGGGACCACATTGCAATACGAGACAGGATTGATCAGACGGGACCTCCGGCGCCTCCCGGTGGCGCGTGTCCAGGCCGTCGACATCTTCCAACCGCTCATGGCCCGCTTTTTCGGCGTCGCCGAGCTCCGAATCCACGTGGCCGGAACCAGCAAGGACACGCGGCTCGCCTATCTCTCTCGAGACCGTGCCAATCGGTTGCGCACCGCCCTGCTCGCCGCTCACCACGGACACGACCCCGCCACGACCCCCGAGCCCCGGGAGGTAGCGGCCATGGTGGTGCCGACCAGCCGCCTGATCGGATCGGTCCTGCTGTCGGGTCCGGCCATGATCCTCATCGTCCTGCTGGTCGTCCTCGGCACGGTGGCGGCCGATGCTCCAGCTGCGGCTGGCGCCGTGGCCGGGGCCGCCGCCGTCTACCTCTTGGCCATGGGCATGGCGGTATGGAGACGGTTCAACGTCCAGTACGGCTTCACCGTGGCCTACGCGC
>JASHZK010000228.1 GCA_030042575.1 Acidimicrobiales bacterium | reverse complement strand
GGAGGTGCCCTGGACGGTCCCTCTCGACCAGGACGCCGAGCACCACACCTACGACCGCGCCCAGGTCGCCTCGTATTTTGCCGCCGCCACCCGTGCCGCCCTCGTTCTCGCCGAGCTGCGGGCCCCCTACCGAGGTCGCTCCAGTGCGGTGAACGCCTGGTGGGGAAGCTTCGACCTGGCCGTCGACCTCTTCTCCGGACAGCCGGCCGACCCCCCGTCTTCTGACTACATCATGCGCAACTCGGTCAACGCCCAGCTGATCGCCGTCGGCTGGTGGCCCGGCGACGGCCGCTACCGGCGTCCAGCCTTCTACGGCTACGCCTTCCCCGCCCCTGAGCACTTCACCGAGGCCGAGTTGTCACCGCCGGCTGCCCGTTTCTCCACCGAGCTCGGTGAGTACGTCTTGGACTGGGACGACGTGATCGCCAGTCCCGATCCCCACCGCACTGCCGCCGACTTCGGCCGCTCGCTCATCGCCCACGCCTGCACGGTGTGCGGATGGGACCCGGTACTCTCCGACAGCGCCCGGGGGGTGCCACCGCCCATCGACTGAAGGAGCGAGCGACCATGGCCCAGACCTGCAGCCATCTGGACACCGTCTCCGACGTCACCCCTTCGAGTGAGGGATGCGAGGACTGTCTGCGCACGGGCGGCCAGTGGGTGCACCTGCGCATGTGCATGCGCTGCGGTCACGTCGGCTGTTGCGACAGTTCGCCGAATCGCCACGCCACCGCCCATTATCGGGGGCACGACGACCACCCGCTCGTGCGCTCCTACGAGCCGGGTGAGGACTGGTGGTGGTGCTACGCCGACGATCTCCTGTTCGAGATCGAGGGCGCGCCAGCGGCTCCGTCGCATCCGTGAGATCACCACACCGACGACCGGGTGGCGCACATCGAGGCCGGCCACGGCGCGCCCCGGTGACCGACCGGCATCCGGGGAGGCCACGGGTCGGTCCCAGGGCCGTCTCCCGGTGACCGCTCTGCTCGAGGGCCGGCGCCTGCTCGTGGTGGGAGGCGGCACCCGCCCCACCGCCGATCCCGGTGCACCGATGGGCAACGGTCGGGCCATTGCCGTACGAGCAGGAGCCGAGGGTGCGTCGGTGGCCGTCACCGACCTGAGCGGCGACTCCGCCGAGCACACGGCCGAGCTCGTGCGGGAGACGGGGTCGCCGGCCTGGGCCCTCGAAGCCGACGCTTCTGATCCCGAGTCCGCCGATGCCACCGTCAGCTGGGCCATGGAGGTGCTGGGCGGCATCGACGCGCTGGTGCTGAACGTGGGGATCGGTCTGGGCACGGGGATGGAGGGCACCTCGCTGCACCACTGGGACGCGGTGATGGCCGTCAACCTGCGTGCCCATTTCCTGACCCTGAAAGCGGCGCTGCCCCAGATGAGCGAGGGTTTCTCGGCCGTGCTCGTCTCCTCGGTGGCCGGGCTGCGCCCAGGCAGCTGGTTGCCGGCCTACGACGCCTCCAAGGCGGGCCAGATCGGCCTCATGCGCCACGCGGCCAAGGAGGCCGCTCGGCGCCGCGGCCGAGTGAACGTGGTGGCCCCCGGCCTCATCGACACGCCGCTCGGTCGTGACGCCACTTCGGGAAGACCGGGTCGGGCCCGGACCCCGGTGCCGCTCGGCAGGCAGGGAAGAGCCGAAGAGGTGGCCGCCGCCGCTGTGTTCTTGTTGTCGGACGAGTCCAGCTACATCACCGGACAGGTGCTCGCCGTCGACGGAGGACTCTCCACCCTGCTCTGAGAAAGGGCTGGGCGCCGTCGGCGTCGCCGGTCACGAGCGGCCTTCAGCTGGCCTCGGCCACCACCTCTGCTTCGACCGACCACGGCGCTTCGTCCTCGGGGGAGCGAACCGCCACCGGAGCCGGGGTGACGACCCGCCCGATGCCCACCGCCACCATGGCCAGCGCCGAGACGGTGAAGACCGTGCCCAATCCGAAGACGTCACGCAGACCGCCGTTCACCACGGCGCGGAAGTGGGTGAGGGCGGCGCCGGTGGCGGGTGCAGCACCCAACTGGGCGTGGGCGGTCACCACGCCGAAGACGGTGACCAGGATGGCCAGGCCCAGCGCAGCGCCCAGCTGCTGGCTCACGTTGATCAGGCCGGAGGCGGCGCCGGCGTCGCCCGGCTCCACCTCGTGCAGCGACGCCGTGGTCAGCGTGACGAACGAGATCCCCGATCCCGATCCCACCAGCACGAACCAACCCACGATCTCGGGATAGCCGACGCCGGGCCGTATCAGTTGCATGGCCAGGAGCAGCCCCATGATCGACAAGGTGATGCCGGACATGGTGACGATGCGCAGGGGGAACCGGCGCACGAGGACCCGGCTGGTCAGCTGGGAGGCGAGGAAGACCGCTGCCGGCATGGGCAAGAAGGCCACTCCTGCGGCCAGGGCGCTGTAGTGCTGGACGTCCTGGAGGAACTGGGACATGAAGAAGAACAGCCCGTACATACCGGCGTAGACGAGCCCGCGCCCGGCGTTGGCCGTGTTCCGCGTGATGTGGGCCAACAGGCGCAACGGCAAGATGGGCTCCTGGGCCCGGGACTCGTTGTGCACGAAGAAACCCATCAGGGCCCCACCGAAGACCAGTGGCAAGAACGACGGCGGACGCCCCCACCCGATGGACCCCGCCTCCACCAGTCCGAGCACGACGCCCCCCACCCCGAGCGTGGAGCTGAGTGCCCCGGCCAGGTCGAAGCGCCCCGGGCGGCGATCGGTCTCGACCAGCACCACCCGGCCCACCGACCACACGGCCAAGCCGATGGGGACGTTCACGAACATCACCCACCGCCAGGACACCAGGTCGGTGAGCAATCCCCCCGCCACCAGTCCGATGGCCCCGCCGCCGGCCGACACGGTGGTGTACAGGGCGATGGCCCGCACCCGGGCCGGCCCTTCGGGGAAGACGGTGGTGAGAAGCGACAGTGCCGTGGGAGCGGCCAGGGCGGCGCCCGTTCCCTGTATGGCCCGGGCCGCCAGGAGCATCCATCCGCTCACGGCCAGGCCGCCGGCCAACGAGCTCGCCGAGAAGAGGACGATGCCGGTCAGAAAGACCCGGCGCCGCCCGAGCAGGTCGCCGGCCCGTGCGCCGAGGAGGAGCAGCCCACCGAAAGTGAGGATGTACCCGTTGAGCACCCACGACAGCGAGG
>JASHZK010000227.1 GCA_030042575.1 Acidimicrobiales bacterium | reverse complement strand
ATGCCCAGGACCACGTCGCCGTCGCCGGGGATGATCTCACCGGCATCGACGACACAGCGATCCCCGATCTGCAGGTCCAGGGAGGGCTTCGACGTGACGGAACCGTCACTCCCGATCACGCGTGCCACCGTCTCGTGCCTGGTCCGCCTCAGTGTGTCAGCTTGGGCTTTGCCCCTGCCCTCGGCCATGGCGTCGGCGAAGGTGGCGAAGAGCACCGTCAACCACAGCCACAGCACCACCAGGCCCAAGAAGACGTTGTTGGCGGCGGTGGCGTGTGGCAGATCGCGGAAGAAGATGACCGTCGACCAGATGCTCCCCACGTAGACCACGAAGATGACCGGCTTGCGGATCATGTAGCGGGGGTCGAGCTTGAGGAACGACTCGACGAGCGCCCGCTTCACGATGTCGCGTTGGAACAGCGACATCTTCCGGACGCCGCGCTTGTGTTCGACCGTGTCGTCGGGGGCCGGGGGCGGCGCAGGGGTCAGGGTGTCTATGGCCATCTCACGATCCTTCAGAACAACCCGAAGTGGCCGGCGAAGTGCTCAGCCAGGGGTCCGAGGGCAAGGGCGGGGAAGTAGGTCAGCCCGACGAGGACGACCACGACGACCATGACCATGATCGTGAACAGCACAGTGTCCGTGCGGATGGTGCCTGTCGTGACGGCGTACGTCCGCTTGCGGACCAGTGACCCGGCGAGGGCCAAGGCGGGGATGATCTCGAAGAAGCGACCAACCCACATGGAGATAGCCAGCGTCGTGTTGTAGTAGGTCGTATCTCCGCTGAAGCCACAGAAGCACGAACCGTTGTTGTGGGCGGCGGAGGTGAAGGCATAGACCATCTCGGTCAGGCCGTGAGGCCCCGAACTCGACACCGAAGCAGCCGTCGACGGCACGAGAATGGAGACGGCGGCGAACACCAAGACGGTGGTAGGGAGGACGAGAATGTAGATCGCCACCAACTTCATGTCGCGGGCCAGGATCTGTTTGCCGAGGTACATCGGCGTTCGGCCCACCATGAGCCCGCCTATGAACACGGCGATGAGGACGAAGATCAGCATCCCGTACAGTCCCGTGCCGGTGCCCCCGGGCGTCACCTCCCCCAGCATCATGTTGAAGAGCGGAACCGCTCCCGCTATGGGTACATAGCTCTCCTCTCCGCTGCTGGCACCGCCGGTGGAGGTCCCCGTGATGGCGGCGGCGTTGAGAGCAGACCCCGTGGCGCCGAAGCGAATGTCCTTGCCTTCGAGATTGCCGCCCGGATTGTTGGCGCTCGCCGTCTGCGTGACGTGAGCTTTGGAGTAGTAGGGATTGCCTCGGTTCTCGAGCGGTACCGCGATCAAGATCGAGATCAGGAACAGGATGCTCATGGCGCTGAGCACCACCCAGGCCTGACGCATGGATCCGATCATCTTGCCGAACGTCCATGGGAAGGCGAAGGGGATCATGCACAGCAGCCACAAGATCAGGACATTGGTGAGGCCGTTCGGGTTCTCGCTGGGGTGCCCGAAGTTGGCGTCGAAGTAGCCACCACCGTTGTCACCGAGCGCCTCGATGGGGACCATGGAAGCGACCGGTCCGCCCGGCACCTCCTGGATGAGCGCCGAGCTGGGATCGTGGGTCGCTTGGGCGGCAACGGTGTCCACCTTGGTGGAAGCATGGAAGTTCTGGATGACACCCTGGCTCATGAACACGACGGCGAACACGAAGCAGATGGGGATGAGGATCCGGGTGCAGGTCCGTACGGTGTCCACCCAGAAATTCCCCAGCGTGGTCTGACGGCGCCGGACGAGGGCCCGGATGAAAGCCGCGGCCAGGGCCATGCCCACCGCCCCGGAGATGAACTGGTGCCACACCAACCCGAGCATTTGGCTGAGCTGGCTCATGGTGGACTCACCGGTGTAGTTGGTCCAGTTCGTGTTGGTCATGAAGCTGATCGCCGTGTTGAACGTCAGTCCCGGAGGTACGTCGGCCAGGTGGTCGGGGTCAAGAGGGAGATGGGCCTGCCAGCGGAGGACGGCATAGGTGAGCAGCCCGCCCACCAGGGTGTAGGCGAGCAGGGACATGACGTAACTGCGCCAGCGTTGCTCACTTTCGGGATCGATCCGACAGCATCGATAGACGAACCGCTCCACGGGCAAGAAGACGCGGTCGCCCGGCGCCGGTCCGTTGCTGTAGATCTTGGCCATGTAGGTGCCAAGAATGGGGGTGCTCAGGGCGAGCAGCCCCAGGAAGAAGAGGATTTCCAGCCAGCTAGACAGCGTCATTACAACTTCTCGGGTTTCAGCAACACGTAGACGAGGTAGGCGCCCATCAACACGGCCACGATGATGGCCACGAGGTCGTCACCGCTCATGGCCCATCCGAAGATTCCGCCGATCGTCATGCCGGCTTACCGCCCAAGGTGACGCGGTCCTCTTGATGGATCTGTTCGCTCAGAGCGGCGTCGTCCGGGCCGATGATCTTGTCGCAGCCAATGACGAACAGTGCCGCAACGATGACGAACACGAACATGAGCGATATGAAGATCACATCGTCCATCGGTTCCTCCCTCGGCTCATGCCTTATCGGTCTGTGTCCACCATAAAGACGACGTGTGACCCGATGGAAGCGTCTTGACGCTTCCTTAGCGCCGCCAACTCGACTTTTGCAGCTTTGTAACGGCCCGACGGCCGGCTTGGGCGGAAGGAACACTGAAGGGCTCATCTGGTTGGTGGGGAACTACGGCCACGCACGGAACCTCGTCGGACCCGACGGCGGCTCACCAAGCAGCTCGATGTCCTACGCCCTGGCGCAACCGACAAGCAGCTCGTTCGGTCATGGACGGGATAGGGTGAACCGTGCTCCCGGTGCGTCCATCCCTTGTGACCTACAACCTCTGGGGCACCGAGAAATGGCGGGAGCGTGAGGCGGCCCTACGGCTCTTCTTGGAGCGGTACCGGCCCGATGTGCTCGGCGTGCAGGAACTGACACCGGAGACCCGAACGGTCATCGACGAAGTACTTCCGAACCATCGACACGTGGAGGATGGCTTCATCGGATGGACGACCGAGGGGAACATCTGGTGGAACACGAACATGTTCCAACTCGTGGAGCATGGAGCCGAGGAATTCGGGATAGAGGCGTACCCCGACCGCCGGTTGTTCTGGGTCAGATTGAAAGCCACTGACCGAGACACAACTTGCTTCGTGGGAGACGTTCACCTCAGTGACTCGGGGCTCCAAGCCGAGCTGGAGGAAGGGCGAAACAACCGGGTGAGCGAAGCCAAGGCCATCATCGTCTCACTCGGTCATTTGGTAGGAGAAGGAGAGCCAGCTTTCCTGATGGGCGACTTCAACGACTCGCTCGCCCCCGTGGGCCATTTCTTCCTGGCCGGCTATGAAAGCCCCTGGGCCAGACTGCACCAGCTGCCACCACCGACCATGCCCGCTTTCCCTGACCGCCTTCTCGGCTACGGGTTCGCCTCGAACTTCGTTCTCGATTGGATCGTCGCCAACAGAAACGCTCGTCCACTGTCGGTATCGAGCCCGCACGTCTATGTCGACAACGTCCCACCCTCTGACCACTGGCCGGTTCACGCGGTCTACGAGCTGGCAGAGGCCTAATTCGCATTCACCACCGACGGGACAGACCGACCGTTTCGTTCCCAGACGGGGGTCACCACCCCGCCAAGGCGGGGTGGGCGATAGGGGCCGGGAGCACCCGCCCATGTCGTGCTCCCTCCACCTCTCCATGGCCCAGTCACGGTCGACTTCGACACCAGGAGCGACCTGGGAGGCACATGGATCACTGCATCATCGCTGACCGCGTCAGGCGTTGGTCAGACATCGGCGATCAGTGGGTTGATTGACTTGCCAGCCGTGTCTGTGTCGAACGCCAGCGACCGGTGGGTTCTCTCAGTAGCTCCTTCGGGGCGCTTGACCCTCGACCTCACGGCAGACGGTGGCAAGCGCTGACCAGACCAGCCGACCGAGGGCTTCCTGCCGTACCGTTGGCTTCGGACCAACGAGACGCGATTTCCGAACCGATAGCTGTCGCCGCCCTTACACGTCGATTGCGTTAGCAGACTTTTAAGCCAACCCTGCTACCGACATGACCTCCTACTAACCCAATCCATTCAGTAAGCCGCTGCTGAGAGCCATCTCGGCCTCGCCAGCCTGCACTATCCGACTCGGCGCGTTTTCGTGCCGGCGGATGCGGCGTTCGACCGCTGTGACAGGCATGGCCATGCCCAGTGGGACGAGCAAACGAAGATGAGGACGGCGTTGATCCACACCTTGGATTGTGTAACTCCGAGGAGTCGCGACCCATGCGCGTCAGGTGACGGCGATGGCCCAGCCAGGCAGTCGCCCGAAGGCGTCGACGAGCTGATCGGCCCACGGCCAGCTCTCGGCCAGGCGCAAGGTGGTTCGTCGTGCTGAGTGCACGAGGATTCCGGCCGTGTGCAAAAGCGTGTAGCGCAGGCGCTTGGGCTCGGTTTTGGCCAGCTCCCCCTCCAGGCACAGCCCTTTGGTCCAGGCCAAGAGGTCGCCGGCCATGAGCACCACCATCAACCAGGCGCTGTTGATGGCGAAGCTCGACGAGGGGAAGTGCTCGAGCCCGGTGTCCTTGGAGTCCCTGATGGCGCACTCACAACGTCCCCGCCCCCGGTAGACAGCCTCCAAGAAGCAGACGTCGGGCGAGGGGTGGTCGGTGACAAACAGCTGGTAGCGATGGCCGTCGACGTCGGTGAAGGTGAGCTGGGCGCCGGGATGGGGCTCCTCACGACGCACGAGCATGCGGGTGCCCTCCGGCCAGGACGACAGGTCGACCAGATCGGTGATCTCGGCCACCTGTCCGACCTCGCGCTCGTCGGTCCCGTCGGCCGAGATGGTGGTTTCCCAGCGCCTTTTGGGAATCTGGAGGACGACGCTGGCCAGCTCAGCGGTGAGGTTGTGGCCGCAGACGAAGACGACGCCGCGCTCCCGGCAGTGCTCGAGAAACCCATGGGAGCACCCGGCGGCGTCGGTGCGGACCATGACCTCGCTGTTCTTCGGGTCCACCGGCAACTGGAAGAGGGCGTCGTCGAGGACACAGACGTGGTCGGCGGCAGTACCCGATCCGGCGTTGCCCGGACGGAGCTTGCCGGCCAGGGCCTCGCCGGTGGCATCGAGATAGGCCATGAGCGGATAGAACCCGAAGCCGCGCTTGTAGGTGGGAGCAGCCCCCTCCTTCTCCGAGTGGGCGGTCACGAGCGTCCCGTCGATGTCGATCACGTAGTAGCCCGGGTCCATCCCCGCCGCCCAGGCGGCCACCCGTGCCTCGGCCCGGGCGTGGGCAATGCGCTCGAGGAGTGACTCGTCGACCGCTTCCAAGGTGCGCCAGGCAGTCGGCTGGGAGGCCACCTGGCCGAAGAGGCCCGGCTGGTCCCGGAGCACCTTCAGATCCGTGATGTTCGTGGCCCCATCGGCCACGGCGATGGCGAGGTCGACGAGTACCTGCCCCCGGTCGTGTCCCCTGCGGCGCTTCTTCGTGAGGGCCATGGCTTCGGACAGGGCTCTCGTCAACCCGACGTCGTCGGCCAGGTCGCACAGCAAACGGCTGCCGGCGTGGTTGACAAGTTCCTTGGCGCCGGTGGTCACTGACAGGCGCGGGCGGGTAGAGGTAGCGTTCACTTTGGAAGTGCCCTCCTCGGTTGGTGGACTGGCGTTGGCAAGCACCAGTTTCCCCCGCCTGGAGGGCTTTTCCGCGGAATTCCGGCGGTTCAGCTCTGAGCTACTGAATAGACCGGGCTAACCCTCGACAGTGGTATGCAATGGAGACACCTCACGAACCTTGGATGAATCAGTCTACGATGTCCTGACACACCGCGGTCCTCGATGTCTCGCGACATCACAGTGGCGCCCCCGGCAGTGACGGGCGCACCCGGCCTCCCACAATGCGAACCTCGAGCCATTGGTGGAGGGGCCGGCCATTAGCCTTCCCGCCCTCCATGCCAAGGTCCGTCGTGGCGGGTACCGGCGATGAGTGCGTCAGCGCTTCTGGATCCGCTCGCAGGGCGAGTCGGCAAACCAGGACTGGTCAGCTCCTGTGAAGTGCAGCCAGGCACTCATGCGACCCGGACCTTCGTCGAGCCCATTGCCACCGGAGGGGGGACCGGCTCGCCATGCTCGCGTAGCGACTGGATGTGCAGAGGAATCGCTTCGGCGATGAGCTCCTCGACCTCGTGGCGGGAGTGGCCAGCCGCAACGCAGCCAGGAAGGTCGGGTACGTACGCGCCCCAGGCCTCGCCGTCCTGCTCGATGACCACGACGTACTCAATCAAGATTCTGCCTTCCCGACCGACCGGCCTGCCGCCAGATCGAGCCCAGCGTACCCTTCGGCACCTCGTCACTTGGATTGCCTGCCACCGTCACGGTCCCGGGCCGGTCCGGATGACGGAACTGGCGGTGAGAGCCAACCTGCCTGTCGAGGCGCCAGCCGTCACGCTCCAGAGCGCGGATGACGTCTCGTACCTTCACGCTCCGAGGGTACGAGGGCGGTGTGACGATCTCCTCGACCGGTCGAGCTCACCTC
>JASHZK010000226.1 GCA_030042575.1 Acidimicrobiales bacterium | reverse complement strand
GCTCGGCGCCGGCGCGGCGGTCCTCGGGGGGCACCGCACCTGTCTAGCACGATCCGTCTACCATATGGTAGGTGGCCTCCAACACTCCGGACCGGATCCTCGACGCTGCCCTGGTTTCCTTCGGTTCCCGGGGATACGAGGCGACCTCCCTGGATGCCCTGGCCGAGGGGCTCGGGGTGCGAAAGCAGTCGATCCTGTACTGGTTCCCGTCCAAGGAGGCTCTGCTCGAGGCGCTCATCGACCGCTCCGCCGCCGACCTGGCCGCGGCCCTGGAGACGGCCCTCGCCGGCGCCGGCGACGGCTGGGACCGGGTGGAGGCGGTGGTGCGCTCGGTGTTCCGCGTGGCCGCCCGCCGTCCGGAGTTGCTGGGGTTGGTGCGGGAGGTGGGCCGCCTGGGCCCGCCGGCGGCCACCCGCCTCACCCTGACCCTCGAACCGTTGGTCGCCCGGGCCTCGGCCTTCCTGGAGGCGGAGATGGCGGCGGGCCACATGCGCCGGCACGAGCCGCGCCTTTTGCTCCTGGCCATCTACTCCACGGTCGTGGGGATGATCACCGAGGTAGAGGTGCTGCGGGTGCTGGGCGAGGAGCCGACGGCCAAGTCACTGGTGCGACGTCGTGAGGAGATCCTGCGCCTGCTGCGCTCCGCGCTGCTGGTCCCCGCCGGGGGCGACGCCCATGAGAGCACCGGTCCCGTTCAGCGGCCGCCGGGTGCCTTCGGTGGTGTATAGCGCTTGTTCTTCTCGGGTCCGGCCGGTACGGGCGCTTTGTCCCGCCGGCTGGTGAGGCGGGGACGGCTGGCCTTGCTCTCGGCGCGGGCCGCTGCGGCGCGCTGGCGGGCGGCGGCCGGGCCGCCGGTGCGGGCCACCACCGCTCTCTGTATCCGGTTGAAGTGGACGAAGAGCCATCCGGCCACGATCCAGCTGGGGACCATGGTCACGATCCCGCCGCCGTAGCCGGAGAACAGCAGGGCGAAGATGGTGAAGGAGCGCCGGCGATAGAAAGCGGCCACCACCACCATGAGCGCCAGCACGGCCGAACCGACCCCGAGCGCCACGATGGTGGAGGGATCGGCGTGATTCTTGTGCCCGACGGCCGGGTTGTCGTGCAGGGTCACCTGCATGAGAGCCAGGTCCAAGGCGGCCAGGACGGGCCCGACGAACAGCGCCACCCGGCGTTCGCGGTCGTCGAGGTATTTCATGGCTCGGCGCAGCTCGTCGTTGCTCTGGTCCTTGTAGGGGTCGGCCTTGGCCGCCCCGGTCCCCGAAGAGGCCCTGGCCGCCGGGCCCGGTGGCGGCTTCACGAAGGCACCGCGCAGTCGGCTTCCGGCTGAGCCGGAGGCGCCCGGATCGATCACCTCGTCGGGACTGACCGCCTGGTTGCCGTTGACAGAGGGCGGGGTCTTCTTCTCCCGTTGCAGGTTGGGTAACGCCGCCAGGATGCGCTGCGAGATCGTGAGCTTGGGCAGGGTCTGTTTCGAGGGAACCCCTTCGGATGTGGACACCGCACCAGGGTACCGGCCCGGGAGCCGCTCTTTCCGACGGTGGACGGGGAGCAAGAGCGGATCGTCTGTGCTACGCCGGGCGGGTGGACTTCCGGCGCGTGGGCGTGGCCGAACTGGCACGTCAGGTGCGTTCGGCCGAGGTTTCGGCCCGTGAACTGCTGGCTCACGCCCTGGGGCGCATAGAGGCGCTCGACGGCTCGGTCAACGCTTTCGCGGCCGTGGACGCCGAGGCCGCGTCGACGGTGGCCAGACGGATCGACGAAGAGGTGGCGGCCGGTAGGGACCCCGGACCGCTGGCCGGAGTGCCCGTAGGGGTGAAGGACCTGGAGGACGCGGCGGGGTTCGTGACCAGTTACGGGTCGGTCCTCTTCGCCGACGGCGCGCCGGCCGAGGAGGACTCCCCCCTGGTGGCCCGGCTCAAGGCTGCCGGCGCCGTGGTGGTGGGGAAGACCAACACGCCAGAGCTCGGCTGGAAAGGCGACACCGAGAACTTCCTCTTCGGGGCCACGCGCAATCCGTGGAATCTCGACCACAGCGCCGGCGGCTCGTCGGGAGGATCGGCGGCGGCGGTGGCGGCGGGGATGGTGCCGCTGGCCACCGGCTCCGACGGCGGCGGGTCCATCCGCATTCCCTCGTCGTGCTGCGGCCTGAGTGGGATGAAGCCGTCGCTGGGCCGGGTGCCGGTGGGAGGTGCCGAGCCCCCTGCGTGGCTGGGGCTCTCGACGCGGGGGCCGATATCCATGCGCATGGCCGACGTGGTGCATGTCCTCGACCTGGTCGTGGGGCCGGACCCCACCGACCTGTCCTCCCTGCCCCGGCCCGAGGCCTCGTGGCCGGCGGCGCGACTCGAGGCGCGGGTCCCGGCCAAGGTGGGTTGGTCTCCCACGCTCGGATATGCGGAGGTCGACGCCGAGGTCCACATGCTGTGCGACAAGGCCGTACGCCGGTTGGAGTCGCTGGGGGCCGAGGTGGTCGAGATCGACACCGTGTTCGAGTCTGACCCGGTCGACGAGTGGCTCACCGTCGCCCTGGCCGGCAGCGTCCGTACCCTGGCGCCGTTCCGGGGCACTGATCTCTGGGAGCGTGTCGACCCGCTGCTCGCCGCTCTTGTCGACGGGGCCGCCGACACGCTGAGCGCCCTCGAGTTGGTCAGGGCCCTGGACGCCTGCCACCGGCTCAACCTGAGGCTGGTCGAGATCTTCCACGACGTACGGATCCTGCTCACTCCCACCTGCGCCGGGCCCCCGCCCCCGCGCTCGGTCCTCCCGGCCGGATTGGTGAACGGCCGGGAGGAGCTCAACTGGGTGCGCTTCACCTACCCCTTCAACATGACGCACTCGCCGGCGGCCAGTGTCTGTGTCGGTCTCACCGACAAGGGGCTGCCGGTAGGACTGCAGGTGGTGGGCCCCCAACACGGCGACCTGGTGGTCATCCGTTCGGCCGCCGCCATCGAGGAGGCGGTCGGCTTCGACCAGGTGGCTCCCATCGGGAGCTAGGGACGACGCCTTCTCGCCTGGGGCGGCGGGGCGGGCACTACCATGGACCGCTCCGGGGCGCATGGCTCAGTTGGTTAGAGCGCTGCCTTCACACGGCAGAGGTCGGCGGTTCGAGTCCGTCTGCGCCCACCGATGTGATGTCGCGAGACATCGGAGACAGCGGCTTCCAGATGTCGCGAGACATCGTACACACCTGAAAGCCCTGCTCACGGGCCTGGCTGGTAGTTCTTCGTCGGGTCGATCCTGAGCCGCCGGAGCGGTGATCCGTCTACGCCGTAGATCCGTACTTCTCGTCCGGCCACGAGCATGATGACCCGCCAGCCGGAATAGGGCCGGCCCACCTTGATGTGGCGGAGTCTGCCGCGGTAGCGCAACGTGACCTGCCCGCCCCGATCGACTTTGTCGCGTCGGATGCGATATCCCTCGCAGTCGATCTTCGGGCCCACCGGGTGCGCCTTGGTCCGGGCCCTAAAGGCCTGGATCGGCGTCTTGCGGCCGATGCCGCGGTGCGGGCGCAGCTCGTTGTAATAGGCGACGAAGCGGTCGAGGTCGCGCTGGAGCGGGCCATCGGCTTCGAGGAGCTGGCGCCCCTCGGGTGAGCGACCTCGGTGGGGGAGGGCGCCCGCTACCATCGCGGTGCTCGGGGCGCATGGCTCAGTTGGTTAGAGCGCTGCCTTCACACGGCAGAGGTCACAGGTTCGAGTCCTGTTGCGCCCACCCGACTGTTGCGCCCACCCGCTTCACGCAATGATCACCTGCCGATCACCATTCGTTCGCGGGCCGTTCATCTTCT
>JASHZK010000225.1 GCA_030042575.1 Acidimicrobiales bacterium | reverse complement strand
CCGGTGCCGCGGGTCATGGCGGTGGCCAACCAAAAAGGCGGGGTGGGCAAGACGACCACAGCGGTCAACCTAGGGGCCAGCCTTGCTGAGCTGGGCTTTCGCGTCCTGGTCGTAGATCTGGACCCGCAGGGCAACGCCACCACCGGTCTCGGCATCGACGGCCGCACCTTCGAGCTGTCCATGTACGACGTCATCATGCGCGACGCCCCGCTGGAGGATTGTGTCGAGCCGACCAGCCTGAAGAACCTCTTCGTGGCCCCCTCCACCATCGACCTGGCCGGAGCCGAGATCGAGCTGGTCCCCTCCTTCAGCCGGGAGCTCAAGCTGCGCAAGGCCCTCGAGAGCATGGCCGGGGACTTCGACTTCACCCTCATCGACTGCCCGCCCTCGCTGGGGCTGATCACGGTCAACGGCCTGGCTGCCGCGGACGAGGTGCTCGTGCCCATCCAGTGCGAGTACTACGCCCTGGAAGGCCTCGGGCAGCTTCTGCGAAACGTGCACCTGGTCCAGGCGAACCTCAATGAGGGGCTCGAGGTGTCCACCATCGTGCTCACCATGTACGACGGCCGGACCAAGCTGGCCGAGCAGGTGGCCGACGAGGTCAGGTCCCACTTCGGCAACAAGGTCTGCCGGAGCATCATCCCCCGGACCGTGCGCATCTCCGAGGCGCCGTCATTCGGGCAGCCCATCACGGTGTTCGATCCGAGCTCCCGGGGGGCCATCGCCTACCGGGAGTTAGGTGGTCCGGGACCGGTCCTCGGTGCTGCGCCAGGTGCCCACAGCCAGTATCCGCCCCAATCCCCTGCAGCCGCGTACCCGGTTCGACGAGGAGGCCATGGCCTCCTTGGCCGCTTCCATCCGGGAGGTGGGCGTTCTCCAGCCCATCCTGGTTCGAGAGGTCGGTCAAGACGAGTACGAGCTCATCGCCGGCGAAAGGCGTTGGCGGGCGGCGCGTCGCGCCGGGCTCCAGACCATGGCGGTCCTGGTCCAGACCTCCTCCGATGCCCACAGCCTCGAGCAGGCCCTGGTCGAGAACCTGCACCGGGAGGACCTGAACCCCCTGGAGGAGGCGGCTGCCTACCAGCAGCTGGTCGACACCTTCGCCTACACCCACGAACAGGTGGCGGCCCGGGTGGGCAAGAGCCGCACGACCGTCACCAACACCCTGCGCCTGCTCCAGCTCCCGGCCGGGGTCCAGCGGGCCCTGGCCGACGGGGCCATGTCGGCCGGCCACGCCAAGGCCCTCCTGGGCACTCCCGACCGGGGTTTCCAGGAGGAGCTGGCCCGGCGCACGGTGGCGGAGGGGCTGACCGTGCGGGCGGTCGAGGAGCTGGTGCGGCGCCGTGGTCAGGCGCCGGACGGTTCGGACGGTGACGCCCCCGCTGAGCTGGAGGTTCCGGGCAACGGTCTGGGCGCCGTGCAGGGTCGGTCTGGTGCCGCCGGCGAACGGCGGTCTCTCCCCGCCCCGGGTCTACTCGAGCTGGAGGAGCTGCTGTCGACCCACCTCAACACGCGGGTCAAGGTCGAGATGGGTGGGAAACGGGGCCGAGTGGTGATCGATTTCGCCACCCTCGAAGACCTCGAGCGCATCTACAAGCTCATGGCCGGGGGCTGAGCCTCGATCGAGGCTTTCACTGATGTCGTGCTACGCCAGGTGAAGTCGAGGTCGTCGGCGTCGGGCACGTGACCTGGACTTTCTCACGGAGCGTGATGTTCTAACCGTAAGGCGCATGTAGAGGTCATCCACAACCTGGGGATGAGGTTGTGGAGAAAGCTCACTCGGCCGGGGGTGCCGCCCAGGTGACGAGGGCTTGGGCCAGGGCCGAGGCCAATGCCGGGCCGTGGCGGACGACCGCGGCGGCCGGGCCGACTTCGCACACGACGGCCGGCATCCGCGTCTCGCGCAGCACGGCCAGGGACATCCCCTTGGCCCCTTCGGGGGCCACCCCCAGAGCCGGCGCCGCCTGGGCCTGCACCAGTTCGGCCAGACGGCGCCCGCCGGCCGACTCGTACTGGTAACCCGAGTAGTAGGCGGCGGAACAGCCGGCGTGATCGGGGTCGAGGCGCAGGCCCAGGTAGACCTCCACTCCGGCCGTATTGGCCTGTTCGGCCTGGGCCGACCCGTCGGGGTGGAGCACCGGGACCACCAGCGCCCCCTGGTCGGCGAGACGCCTTCGCAGGGCGGTGGCCAGACTGTCGAGACCCCCCTCCTGGCCCACAGCGATGTGACGGCCGAGCAACGTGCGCGGGGCCCGGCGCATGCGCTCACGGTCGCGCACGGAGGTGACCAGCTCGAGCTCGCCGTGGCGGGGGGTGACACGACGGAGCTCGGAGAGGGTCGACCCCCCCAGCACGGCGTCGACGGGCAGTCCCATGTTGCCCTGGAACTCGGCGAGCGCCGAGGCAGTGTGCTCGCCGAAGATCCCGTCCACCCGCCCACTGTCGAAGCCGAGCGCCGAGAGCCGGCGCTGCAGGTCGGCCACGTCGTCGCCGCGCAGCATCGGCCGGCGGTGATAGAGGAAGCGGTCGCCCAGGCGGAAACCCGCCTCGACCAGCGCAGACCAGGTCTGGGGGCCGCACACGCCGTCCACCCGCAGGCCCCGCACGTGCTGGAAGGCTTGGACGGCTGCCCGAGTGCCGGCGCCGAAGGTTGCTTCGCCGTCGGGGGCGCACGACAGCCCGAGACGGGCCAAGCGCCCTTGGAGGTCGGCCACCGCCTCGCCCCCGTCTCCGAGGAGGAGGGGCAGCGCCGTTACAGGTACGCCGAGATCTCCTGCAGGAGCTGGGCCTTGCCCCGGGCCCCCACGATGCGGGCCACCGCCTCGCCCTCCTTGAACAGGATCAAGGTGGGGATGCTCATCACCTCGTAGCGTCGAGTGACGTCCAGGTTCTCGTCGATGTTCACTTTGGCGACCTGGATCTTCCCTGACTGTTCCTCGGCGATCTCCTCGAGGACGGGGCTGATCAGCTTGCACGGACCGCACCACTCGGCCCAGAAGTCGACCAGCACCGGTGTGTCGGCACCCTGGACATGCTCGTCAAAGGTAGCGTCGCTCAGCGTCGTCATCCGGCTCCCCATCTCCGTCCTTCCTGCCACGTGCCTCTCGCCTCCCCGGTTCGGGCACTCATGGTTGGCAACAACCCCGGTCCCATCTCCATTCCGCCCGCCCAGCTCGCCGGTGATGGTGCCGGTTCACGGCCCGCCGTGCGCTTCGAGAAATCGTTCGGCGTCGATGGCGGCCATACAGCCTGATCCGGCGGCGGTGACGGCTTGGCGGTAGGCGTCGTCCTGCACGTCGCCACAGGCGAGTACCCCCTCCACGCTGGTCCGGGTCCCGTCGTGGGTCTTGATGTACCCGTTGTCCAGCAGCTCCAGCTGCCCGGCGAACAGAGAGGTGTTGGGTTCGTGCCCGATGGCCACGAACAGGCCGGACACCGCCAACTCGGCCTCTTCGCCCGTCGTCACGTTGCGCACGGCCAATCCCCGCAACTTGCCGTCGCCCAGCACCTCGGTGACGACCGTGTCCCAGCGGAAGGCGATCTTGTCGTTGGCGAAAGCCCGGTCCTGCATGATCTTCGAGGCGCGCAACTCCTTGCGCCGGTGCACGACAGTCACTTTGGTGGCGAAGCGGCTGAGGAAAAGCGCCTCTTCGAGGGCCGAGTCTCCTCCGCCCACCACGGCGATCTCCTGACCCCGGAAGAAGAACCCGTCGCAAGTGGCACACGTCGACACGCCGTGACCGAAGAGACGGTCCTCACCGGGTATCCCGAGCATGAGCGAGCGAGCCCCGGTGGCCACGATGAGGGTGCGGGCCTCCACCTCGGGGGCCGCCTGGCCGGCGGCCGCCGTCGCCGAGGTCCAGATCCCGAAGGGCCGATGCGACAGGTCGACGGCCGTGGCCCTGGCCGTGAGGAACTCGGCCCCGAAGCGAAGGGCCTGGGCGCGGAAACGCTCCATCAGCTCCGGGCCGAGGATGCCCTGCGCGAAGCCGGGATAGTTCTCCACCTCGGTGGTCAACATGAGCTGACCACCGGGTTGGTCGCTCGTGGAGGACGGCTCCCCCTCCACCACCAGAGGGTGCAGGTTGGCCCGAGCCGAGTACACGGCGGCCGTCAGGCCGGCGGGGCCCGAGCCCAGCACCACCACGTCGCGGATCATGACGCCGTCAACGTTCCTCGGTGCCTCGGGATTTCCGGCGCGACCAGGCCAGCAGACCGACGAGGGTCAAAGCCCCTCCCGCCACCAGGTCGGAGGCCCACACCCGGTGCCCGAAGGCATAGGTGTCGAGCAGTCGGACGACGGCCACGGCCACGCTGACCCCGACGACGAGGGCCATGGTGCCGACGAGCAGGCCGAAGACCAGGGCGCGGCCCGCCACCACCAGCGGTCTGATCACCCGGTCGTGGACGGCGGAGACCACGTCCTCGACGAGATCGGCCGCCCGCGCCGGCCACTCGGCGCTGGCGAAGGGACCGGTCGGGGTCTGGGGGGCGGGCCCGCCGGCTGACGGAGTCGAAGGACCCGCCGAGGCGTCGCTCATGGCGCCAGAGGTTACCCGGGGTCTTCAGTCCGCTCGTTGGAAGCACAGGCCAATGGTGCCCGGACCGCCGTGCGACCCGATCACCGGCCCCAGGTCGGTGACGAGAAGCTCGTTGGCACAGTCGATGTCACCGAGGCGCGACACCAGTTCGCCCACGTCGGTGGCGGCACCGTTGGCCACGGCTATGCGCTCCAGCCGTCCGGCGCTCCGGGCCTTGTCGGCCAGGTACTGCAGCGAGCGCAGCCGGGTGCGTTGGCGGGACTCGAGCTCGACTCCCCCGTCTCGGATCTCGATGACGGGCTTGATCGACAAGAGCGAACCCATGAGCTGAGAAAGGCCACCGATGCGGCCGCCACGTTTGAGGAACTCGAGGTTGTCGATGGTGCCGTAGACCCGGGTGCGGTTGCGCCGACGGAGCAGTTCGGCGTCGATCTCGTCCAGGGAGGCGCCGTGCTCGGCGGCTTCCACCGCGCTGAGCACCAACATGCCCAGGCCCATCGTCATCGACTGGGAGTCGGTCACCGATACCCGGATGCGGTCGGCCACCTCGGCCGCCGCCGTGGTGGCGGCCTGGTAGGTGGCGGACACGCCCGAGGAC
>JASHZK010000224.1 GCA_030042575.1 Acidimicrobiales bacterium | reverse complement strand
GAGCGATGTCCCACTGAGACCAAAGACGTTCGAGTGCTGGTACGGTCATCAGCAACGTCGCACCTGTTGCCATCTTCGCTACGAGGTCCTCCATGAAGACACGATCATCGACCTGGTGTTCGAGCACGTCGAGCAAGGTCACGAAATCGGCAGCGGCGTAAGAAGCGGCATCGGCAAGGTCGGCCTCACCGCCATAGCGCAAGCGTAGCGACTGACGTAGTGACTCTATCGGCTCTACAAAGCGATACGTGGCGCGGGGGTACTCGTCTCCCAGAAAGGAGCCGAGCAATCCGGCACCTGCCCCCACATCGACGAGCTCAAACGGCTTTGACGGGAGATACCCCCGCACCACCTGCCATCGCAGGCGATGCCAGAAGAACCGCTGGGAGTGCTCAATCTGACGACGAAGATGAGCTTCGAGTGCGTCCGTCAAACCCGTCCTCCAGTCCCACGAGCGATATGCCACGCGAATGCGAGAAAGCGACGAAGAGAACCACAAAATTGCCCAGGGCCAAGAACGACAAGATCACAGTACTAATCAACGTGATGGTGGCCCAGCCCGGTATGGCAGCGCTAGTGAAGAGACGGATGGCCAGGACGGCAAGGGCGCCGAGAACGCTGAGGCCGAACACCACCGAAAATGCCGCCATAGCGCGAACTGCGATCCGATCAGTAAAGGGCATGAGCATGCGGAAACCATGCATGAGGAGTCGAAACATGTTCATGCGGGAACGACCAGCATATCGGTCGCCACGCGGACATGGCACGGGTTTGACAGGCACGTCCAGGCTCACCAGTGATGACGAATAGCAGAGGTCGAAGTAAGGATGGTGGATCATCCGTCGTGCTCGCCACCCTCGATAGGCGGCGAAGTTGCCACTCCGTACCGTGACACCGGTCAATGCCGCGAAGAGAATCCGAAAAGCCAGATACATCACTTTGAACTCCATGGACTCGCGTCGATGGGTTCGTTTGGCGACGCACACCATTCGATATTGCTGTGGTGCCTCGATCAATGGTCCGATAAGACGGGGAATATCCTCGGGACGGTCCTCCCCGTCAGCGTCCATGGTGACGACCAGGTCCATGTCTTCCAATTGAGACGCGATCGTCCGCAGGCCGTAGACGATGGCCCTCTGATGACCCAGGTTGAACGGAGGGCGTACGACGAGAACGTCGTCGAAGGATGTCAATTGGTCGACCTCGTCGTCGTTGTCCCCGGTATCGTCCACGAAGACGAGCTGCAAGGGCCGGTCGCCGAGCCCAGCCTCCTCCATCACCTCGAGGATCCGCTTTCTAAGCATGGTGAACGCCGTGACATCGGTGTAGCTGGGACATACGATCCAAACACGTTCGAGATTTGCTTCGATCACTGGCAGACCGCACGAAGATGGCGAAGTCGCGGCAGTCGTGTCATGGAATGGACCGGCGTTTTCTTGTTTCCCGACAATCAACTCGATCACCCCGCCAGAGGTGCGGTCTCGAACCACGTTCTCTAGGTCGAAAGGGAGTTTAGCTGTCTTTACTTGGACGATTCGTGGTCGGTGGCGCCGTTTCGGATCAGGTTACGGCCCTTGCCCGTCGCGAAGCCGGCCAGCGCCGAGCCCACCCAAGATGCCCGGTGGGGCTAGCCTTCCTCCGTGACGGTGCACACGGCAGTACTCGAGCGGCTCGGCTCTGAACACCTCTGACCCGATATACGCCGAACTGAGCCAGGTCACGAGTTCGTCAAGATTGAGGATCTTTCCACAGATGGACTAAGGAGTCGCGTGTCGGTTCAACGGTCGACATTGGTAACTTGACCAGCTCACCAGGTCTGGGGGAGTGATGGCCCATACTGAGGAGCACAGGTGGGCTGGACTGCTCTGGACGGCGGTGCCGTCGGCGGCCTTCGTCGTCTCGCTGTTGGTGTTGGCGCCGCTGCACATGAGCCTTTCATGGGACGAGACCGTCTACGCCAGCCAGATCAGCCAGCACGTGCCCATCATGCGCTGGCAGGCGGAGCGCTCCCGGGGCATGCCGATCATCTTGGCCCCGGTGACCCTTCTCACCGGGTCGGTGCTCGCCTTGCGGCTGTATCTGACAGTGCTGGCCGGCGTGGGGCTGTTCGTGGGACTGCTGGCCTGGCGCCGGCTCTCGAACCCCAAGGTCCTGGCGCTGGCCGCAGTGGTCTTCGCCGCCCTGGGAGTGACCCAATACGAGTCCTGGCTGGCCTTCCCCAACTTCTGGATGGCCCTCGCCGCCCTGGCCATCGTCGGGCTGTTCCTGCAGGTGGCGGCGGGCGGGCGGGCCACCGTCGGCATCCTCGTCGCCCTCGGGTGCGCGGCGGCCGTCGGCTGCCTGTTGCGTCCGGCCGACTCGGCCTTCATCTGCGGCCCGCTCTACGTCGTGGCCGCCGTCGCTGTGGCTCGGCGTCGGGACACGCGCCGTCGGTTCCTGCTGGCCCTGGCTGCCATCACGGCCGGGCTCGCCGTCGGCTACGGCGAGTGGCTGGCCGAGGCCTATCTCTATTTCGGCGGACCGCTCGAGCGGCTGCGGGGCGCCAGGGCGGACGTCGGCGGCACGCACTTCGACCCGCTGAACAGCCTGCGGGTTCTCGGCGGTGGCCCGGTCAGTTCCCTGCCCCGCTTTCCGGGCATCCACGGCTGGAACTATCCCCAGTTCCTGCCCTGGTGGGCCGTCTTCGTGGCGCTCGCCGTCCTGGGCACCTGGGTGGCGGCTCGGAGGCGAGGGTGGCTCCTGGCCCTGGTGCCGCTCGTGTGCGCCTTGACCGAGTACGTCGGCTACAGCCTGCCGGTCCGGGACAACGCCCGGTACCTGCTTCCCGCCTGGGCGCTGCTGGCCGTGCCGGCGGCGGAGGGTGCCGTGTGGCTCGTCACCTCCCGCCAGGGCAAGCTCCGTTACGTCGCCGCGGCGACCGTCGTCCTCTTCGTCGGCTTCGAGTTCGCAAGCCAGCACCTCGTCGCATTGCACCAAGAACACCATCTCGAGGCGGCGGCCCGCACGGAGGATGACGCCGTCATCGACCTCGAGAAGCTGCGTGTCCGTCCCCCCTGCGTCGTCTACACGACACCGCGGCTTTACTCCTCCTCGTTATCGCTACCCATCGCCTATTACCTCGACTGTGCCTTCGTCTTGTACTCAGACCAGAGCTCCCCCCAGGGCGAGCGCTCCGCCCGGCACGTCATGCTCGTGGTGCATAATGGTCCGGCTACCGGTGTCGCTCGTTTGTGGCCCGAGTACGACTTGCCCGGGACCGACGGCACGTCGGCCTACATCCAGCCGCAGCGGCGTCGTCATTCAGTGCGACGCTGATGCCTGTCCAGATCAGGAGTGTCGGGCCAACTCCCGTGCCGCCACCTCTTTGGGTTCCTCGGGATCGAATTGCCCAATGCTCGGTGGGGGCGGGGCGCGTCGGCGCCGGCGGACCTCTTCGACGGAGATCCCCCCGGCCAGTCCGAAGACCGCAAGAACGCAGAGCACGATTCCCACAGTCAGGGTCTTGGGCCAGTAGTGCAGCACGATGGTGTGGCTGCCCGCCGGAACGTGCGCTTGCAACATTATTCCGGCATACTTCGACAGTGCCAACGGTTTGCCATCGATGGTGGCATGCCAGCCGGGGCTGGCGCTCAGCCTGAGCCGTAGTACCGTGGGTTCGCTGGCGTGGGTGGTGAGCTTCCACTCGGTGGGAACCGGTTGGCTCACCTTGACTGGAGTACCCGACGCGTCCAGGGGTGGGAACGAGCCGCGCAACGGCGCCGCCGTCAGGGTGGCTCGGGCGGCGCCGGGGACCCGGTAGAGCTCCTCGTCGCCGACCCGCTTGACGAACACGGTGCCGGCCGGCGCTTGGCCCTTCAGGGTCTCGAGTATGTAGCTCACGCCGTATATCCGCGCCACACTGACAGACTTCACCGCCGGGCAGTACCAGGCCGCCGAACCGAGTTCGCTCAGCAAGCCCGGAGCCTGGCCCGTGAGCGACTCCCACGCCTTGGTGTACTCCAGGGGCATGATCGGGTCGTAAGCGGCGAGCTCGTCGATGCCGTAGGCCAGGTTTACGTTGGGACTCACCCCGACCACCTCGTTCAACGGGGTGAACCCAGCAATGCTGTGACCTGCCTTGTTCACGAAGATGCCGATGCACAGCCCGTTCCCCAATCCCACCAGTGACGATCCCACCGTCCGCTGGAGGCTGGTTACGGCCGGAGTGGGGGTGAAGTAGGTGGTGCTGGAAGAGGGCCACGAGGACCCAGATACGAGCAAGAACGCCGCCTCCATGACGACGAGGATGGCGCCGGCCCAGGCGCCCGCATTGCCGACGACCCGGGCCGCCGTGCCCTGGGGATTGCGGGCCAGCACCCACAGAGCCTCGATGATGAACAGCCCGCCGATCACCTCGAAGATCGGCCAGATGAAGCTCTGCTCGCGAATAGTCGCCAGTGGAGGAGGGAGTTGACCGCGGCCGAAGAACCACACCCCGGCCAGCACCAGACCCCAGAGAACGAAACTGGCCGCCGCCCACCGACGAGTCGAGGCGTCTCTCCACCATCGCACGAACAGATCCATGCCGAAGCCGGCCAGCACGGCGAGCCCGAAGGCGGAGGGGATGAGAAAGAGGTGCCACCCCACGGTCCTGATGCGAGGGATGTGGTCGAGCAGCTCGACCACCGGGTAGGAGAAGGTGATCGTGGCGGTCACGGCCACCATGACGACCAGAGCGACAATGTCGCGCCGATGCCACAGGCGCATCACCGCCAAGGTGGCGAAGACCAGAGCAATGACCCCGACGTACGCCAAGGAGGTCTGGTAGTAGCTCGACGGCAGCGTATCGAACCACCTGTGGCCGCTGATCGCTATGCCGTTGAAACCCTGGAGCAGGTAGTGGACCATGAGACGCGACGCCACGCCCCTGCCCACCATGACGGCGGCACGGATCGAGTGTTCCGTGAGCTGGAGGGCCGGCAACGCCAGGGGAGCCGCCAGCATGCCCCCGCCCAGCAGGGCCAGGACCATATCGCCCAGAGGGCGCAGCACCGGCTGACGTCCCCCGAAACCGGTACGACGCAAAAAGAGCAGAACGAAGACGAACACGCCGAGGGCCACCAGGAGGATGCCACAGGCGTCCGGCTCACCGGAAAAGATGGCGAAGGCCAGACAGATAGAGAAGAAGGCGATGTGGCGGGCCCGACGTCCGCCGCGCACAATGAGAATGGCACCGGCGAAGAGCCACCCGGCCCACGACATCAGCGCCTCGATCGGCCAACCGAGCCATCCGATGAACGGACCACAGAGCTCGAAGACGGTAGCAGCGAAGACTGCACCTATGACCCCGAAGTTGAGGACCCATCGGCTGAGCACATAGGCGCCCGTCCCGGCCACGAAAAGGGTGACGAAGAATTGCACCGTGTAGGCAGCCGACAGAGGGAACAAGTAGGCGACGAGCATGGGCAAGCTGAAAGGCGCCGACTGCCAGTTGAAGGCCAGCGGCAGACCGAGAGCGCTAAAGGGGTTCCACAGCGGCAGCTGACCGTGATGGACTTCTTTCCAGACCAAGGCGGTCCACGGCAGAAATTCCTGGATGACATCGCTCTGGTCCCAGGCATGGACGTGGACCGTAGGACCCGTCAGCGGCTCGGTGAGCCCCCACTTGGAAAGCAGGCCAAAGGCGCCGAGATAGGACCCGTGGAGCAGCGCCGGGACGAGCACCAGCCAGCCGACCACCGCCACCCAGACCAGGCCGGCGACGTCGGGGGCGAGACGGCGCCGGCGCCCGGCGGTCGCCTCGCCTGTCCGCCGTGGTGACTGCCCGGCGCTCGACGACTCTTTCGTCTCTATGACCGCTTGACCATCACGATCTGCGTCACGGTTGACATCACGACGGTCGGACGACCGCCCACGACCACGAAACAGGCCCCATCGCTGTTGCCCGGATGGTGGCCGGAGAGTCTGGTCTGGATGCTCGTCTGTCTTACTCATAGGACACGAACTGGCGCGCCATCGGCGCCTGCTTGCCACCCGAGGCGCCCAGCGCGCTGAGCTATCGTGTACAACCTGCTCCCCCCACTTCGGGTCGGTACGCCAACTCCCGGCGTCAAAAATGTTAGGGCGGGTCGCCGGACTTTGTCCACAGCGCCTGGCGTGATCTCTCCTACCCGTTCAATATCTCCCGAGGCCCGGCAACAAGCCGTGGATCGTGGGATTGGCCGCGGCCCGAAGACGACTGCGAAGGTCAAGCGAAACCCTCGCCATGCTCATCGCGAGATCGAATCTTTCGCGCTGGGTTTTGACGCTGCAGTCGGGCACTTCTTAAATTTAGTCGCGTCCGAGGAGCCACCAGGCACTGAGTTGCGCGCTTTTCATGATGCTTCGCCGGGGCTTCTGTGGTGAAGGAGAGCGCGTCACCATGGAGTGGCCCACCGTGTCGGGCAGAGGTCGTACGGGACGAGCCTCAGGCGCTGGGTTCGAAACTTCCTCGGCCGTGGTGCTCGGCGCCCGCATGGAGTGGGACCACGGCAGGCGGATGTGCGAGAACGACGGGAGGCGAAACGACGGGCGCTGCGGCAGCCGCACCCTGGGCCGCGTGGGAGCGCGACCGGCCCGGCGGGAGCGGAGGCGGCTCGGGGCGAAGGCGAGCGACCTGAGGATGCGCCTGGGGACATCCGCCACGATGAGAAGGAGCAGGCCGAGCACGACCAGGACCGCCCCCACCACGGCGATGACTTTGACGCCGCTTCCCGTACCGGTGAAGGCCAGGTTGGACGAGCTGATGGGGATGTCCTGCCCCAGAAGAGGCTGCACCGGCTGAGAAGGATCGTTGTTGAACTCGATGGCCGAAGCCGTAGCCCCGGGGGAGAAACCGACGCCGTCGAGGGTCAAGACGTCGTCGTCGACCAGCTTCGTGCAGTAGGGCGCCTCGTCGTTGGAGTGGTTGCACCTGACGCCACTGCCAGTCGTCGACATGGCGAGGGTCAGACCGGAGGCGAGGGCGATGCCCGTTCCGACAAGGGTGGCGCCGACCACCACGGACAGGGCCCCGACGAGCATCACCAGGCTCGGCGACACCTTCAACCACCTGCGCCCTTTGGCCACGCCCCCCTCCACCTCACCGCGACCGGACCGCGCTCCCCCGAGCGTAGAGCGCGCCACCTCCCGACAATAGGACGGGGAAGGGAGGACCCAACATCGTCAGTATTGGGTAAACCACGCTCCGTGAGACACGGAGGGGCCCTCTGTTCACGGTGCGCCCGTCCACGGCGGATGGTCGTCCAGAACCTCGCCAGGGCTACGAGCGCCTCGGCGCCCGTCGAGGGGCGCCCGGTCAGGGGGGTCCAGAACCACCATTTTCCCAAGCAGGGAGGCATTTTCCGCCGATGGGCGGGCTTCAGCTCACGCGTTCGATCGGTGGATCGAGCCTCAGTTCAGGCAGCGGCGGCCGGCGCCAGCCGAGGCCGGTGCCGCCTCACCAGGTCGCCACCGGCTACGACCAACACCGCCGTCGTCCCGAGGGCATTGATGAGCCACCACGGATACTCGCTCAGGTGCCAGTGAGCGGCGACGGTGACGAAGACCGCCAGCGCCGCTG
>JASHZK010000223.1 GCA_030042575.1 Acidimicrobiales bacterium | reverse complement strand
GTCCTGTTCCAGCGCCACATCCTCAGGTCGCCATTGGTCTCGTCTTGATCACTGCGAAGGCGGCCCCATCGGCGTCGGAAAGCACAGCGAAGCGACCGGGTGGGATGTCCATGGGCGGGACCAGTGTCGTCGCCCCCGTGTTGGTCGCTTTGGAGACGGTGGCGTCGGTATCGTCCACCGCGAAGTAGACGAGCCAGTGAGCCGGGACTCCGGCCGGCACCATCTCGGGCATCACCTGCATCCCCGCCACTGGCTTGTCGCCAAGCCTCCACTCCGTGTAGCTCATTCCACCCATGTCCATGTCGTTGGGCTTCCAGCCGAACACCTCCGTGTAGAAGGCTTTGGCGGCCGGGACTTCGCGGGTGTTCAGCTCGTTCCAGACGAACGAACCCGGCTCGTTCGCCAGTTCGGCGCCATGAAATGTCTTTGCTTGCCACAGGCCGATCGCCGCGCCGGTGGGGTCGGCAAAGAGAGCCATGCGCCCGATGTCGGCCACGTCCATTGGTTCGACGAACACCGAGGCGCCAGCCTTCTTGGCCAGGTCGGTCGTCGCGTCGGCATCGTTGACAGAAACATAGGTCACCCACGCACTCGGCTGACCATCCGTCATGACGGCCATGTTGCCGGCCACCGTCTTTCCGCCTTTGCTAAAGATGGTGTAGTGCCCCATCTCTTCTCCTTGGTCCTCGGCTTTCCAGCCGAAGAGACCGCTGTAGAAGGAGTTCGAGACTTCCACATCCTTGGCGGCGTGGTCGACCCATGACGGGGATCCAGCTGGATAAGAGGTGAACTCGGGCATTTGCACTCCTCCTGTTGAGTGAGCTTCGCTGGTTTCCCCCTCGTGGCGCAGCGTAGCCACCGCCCGGTCGGCGTGCTTCTCTTCCGTCAGTCGTTGGGCGTTCGAAGCGCTCCCCGCCCTTGCTACCCGACCGGCCTTGCCCCCGAATCCTCTCCCACCGGCTGTTGCCAGACTGCCCGGTTTCGCCCGTACCACCCAATGGGACAAGGCTCGCCGGCGGGCTTGTCGTCGAAGATTCAGCTGCCCTCGCGGCATAAGGCCATGGATCGACGAGCGGCCCGGGCAAGAGACGCCAGCCGTTACCGCTCCTTCCATCGGCTGACCTTCGAGCAGGAGTCAGGAGACTCGAAGGGGAAGCAACGGCTTCTCCGGCTGCTCAGAGCTACACCTGCGTCGGCGACCACGGTCTACCGAACAGCTGTACCGCGCAGGTGATGTTCCAGTCACTTAATTCAGGAACGGTGACACCACTCGGATCAGCTCCGCCTACCAGACTGCGCGTCGAGTTCATGCGATCATGGCCGACGGTGTGGCTCAGATCTATCGACCGAGCGTGTAGAGCATCGGCTATGGGCTGCCGGCAAGGCTCAAAACCTGTTGGTACTCAAGCGTACGCCCCTGAGCAAAGAGCCGTTGCCACTGGACTTCTCCCAAGTATGCAATTCCGAGGGTGGTGCTCTCGACGCGGTAGCCAGACTCGGGTTCTTGGCAGAGTTCACCCACTGTGTCAAAGAGCTCGGAGGCAGCTCCGTGTAACTGGGCGGAGCTCTCCCAGTCACCTCGATCCCCGGAGAGACAGGCGAATCCGAGGATGGCGTAGGCCATGCCCGACCGCTCCCCGGCGCGGCGGGCGGCGCGCAAGGTGCGCTGCAGGCGGACGGCTGCGCCATCCAGGTCGCCTTCGAGTCGCAACACCCAAGCGAAGTTTACGTCCACAGAGTTGATCCCGCCGCCGACGTCCACTCGCGTGCGCTCCGCCTCCTCCAGCTGGGCGCGGGCCAGAGCCACGTCTCCGAACCGCAACGTGGCGCTGGCCGCGTTGTTCATAAGGACCTGTGTCAGGAACAGGGCGCCAGCACGACGAGCCCTCTCGACGGCCTCGGCGAGCAATTCGTCGTATCCCTCCTCCCCGACGGACGAGGAGAGCTGGGCTCCGAGGAGGTACATGCCCAATGCGGAAGCGAGTCGGAAATCGTCGCCGAGCTGACGCGCCCGCTCGACGGCTTCGGCACCCAGGCGCCGCCCCTGCTCTAGGTCACCGCCGAAGCATGTAACTGCGCATCCGATCCATAAGGCGTCCACCAGATGCGAAAGGTCTTCGATCTGGCGAGCGATTGCGGCGGCTCTGCTGGCGGTCCGCCTGGCAAGGGCGTTGTCGTAGGTCCGGACACACAAAGCCAGGGTGACGAGGGCGTCCACCAGAAGGGCCGGATCGTTCTCGGACTCCGGACGCTCGACAGCCTCGATCAGCGAGTCGATGACCGGCCGTCCTCGGTCGTGTACCCACCAGAAGTACCGCAGAGCGCGGGCGAAACGCAGTACGAGTTCGGTATCACCGGGCGTCTCGACGGCGTATTCGAAGGCACGCCGGAGATTCGCGCTCTCCATTCGCAGTCGCTCGAACCACCGACTCTGGTGGGGGCCGATCGTTTGTGGCGCGGCCTCCTCGGCGAGGGCCAGGAAGTAGTCGCGATGCGCCGCGGCCACAGTGCTCGCTTCCTGTGCGCCGGATTCCACCATGCGCTCGGCGGCGAACTGGCGGATGGTCTCGAGTAAGCGGTATCGAAGGCCATCGGCAGTCGGATCGGCCACGACCAAGCTCTTGTCGACCAGCGAGGACACCAGGTCGGTGATGTCGAAGACCTCGATGTCCGCCAGGCTGGTCACCATCTCGGCCGCTTGGAGATCGAAGCCTTCGACGAAGACAGCCAGCCGTCGAAGCACCGCTTGCTCGGCGTCGTTGAGCAACGAGTAGGACCAGTCGACGGTGGCCCGCAGGGTCTGTTGGCGGGGTAGGGCGCTGCGACTGCCCCCGGTGAGGAGACGAAAGCGCTGGTGGAGGCGGTCAGAGAGGTCGGCCAGGGACAACGAGCGCAGCCGGGCGGCGGCCAGTTCGATGGCGAGTGGCATGCCATCGAGGCGGCGGCAGATCGACAAAATGAGCGACAGGCTGTCGCTGTCCATTGCAATCCTGGCACCCTGATCGGCCGCTCGGTCGAGGAACAGCGTTACTGCATCACATTGCGAAGCTCCTTCCTCTTCCTCGAGGTGGGGAAGCGACAGCGATGGCACTCGGTAGATGGCCTCCCCGGCGATCCCCAGGGGCTCGCGGCTGGTGGTGAGCAGATGGACCTGGGGACAACGGCGCACGAGGGCGTCGACGACCTTGGCACATGCCCCGATCACATGCTCGCAGTTGTCCAGCAGGATGAGAATGCGCTGCGGTAGGAGGGCATCGACGAGAAATTCGAGCACCGGCCGACCAGGCTGCACGGCCACATTCAGGGTCTCGGCGATGCCGGGCGCCACGGCGTCTTCGTCGCTCACACCGGCCAGCTCCACCAGCCACACCCCGTCGCCCGAGCCGTCGAGCAGCTCGGCAGCGACCTGCAGGGCCAGGCGGGTCTTGCCCGATCCGCCGGCACCGGTCAATGTCACAACCCGGTGGGACTCGACGAGCGGGCGCAACTCATCGAGTTCGTGTTCACGGCCGATGAAGCGCGACGACTGAGCTGGCAGGTTGTTGGCGAGTGCCGGGTTGTCGAGTGACCGCAGCGGCGGGAACTCGCTTTGGAGGCCGGCGGCCTCGAGCTGGAAGATGTGTTCCGGGCGGCTCAGGTCCTTGAGACGGTGCAGGCCGAGGTCACGCAACCGGGCCGTCTCGGGCAGGGTGTCGCGAACCAGCTCGGCAGCGGTGGAGGAGAGAAGGACCTGACCCCCATGCGCCACCGCTGCTACCCGGGCGGTTCGATGGATGTCGTACCCGACCAGCCCGGTGGTGGTCTCCGTCGCCTCCCCGGCGTGGACGCCCATGCGCACCCGCACCGGCTCGTTCCCCGCCCAGCGACGAGCGGCCAGCGCCTGTTGCATGGAGACGACTGCCGCGGCGCATGACCGGGGCGAGCCGAATACGGCGAAGAACCCGTCGCCCTGGGTGGCGATCTCCCG
>JASHZK010000222.1 GCA_030042575.1 Acidimicrobiales bacterium | reverse complement strand
GAAAGAGACTCGGTCGAGGGCCCGGATGCCTCCGAAGCGCACCGAGACGTCACGTACCTCGAGCAGGTCAGCCATTGGGGGCCACCGCTTCGCCGGACAGGCCGAGCGCTCCTCCCGACACCAGCTCCGGAACCGACGACGACACCCCGACAGGCTTGGACGTCGGCGGCGTCCGGCCCCGACGGGTGTCGATGGCGGCCAGCAACCGGGACACCCGTTCCAACCACTTGCGCTTCTGGTACTCGACCACCCCTTCGGGGTGGGCGGCGTAGGTCATGGCGCCGAAGGCGAACAGAATCGGGGTGATGCCCGATATGCGAGCCGGGGCGTAGCTGTCGAGCAGGAAGGTGATGATGGCGAAGGACATCCCAGCCTGGATGGCACCCTCGATACGGCGCGCCCCGGTGGTGATGACCACCACCACGAAGGCCAGGGAGTACTCGTAGGCGCCCAGCGAGGTGTCGGACACGCTCTGGTACAGCGAGCCGTACATGGCCCCGCCCAGGCCGGCCAAGGCGGCCGACAGGGCGAAGACGGTGACCCGGGACCGAAGCAGGCTGACTCCCATGCTGGCCGCTCCCGCCTCGCTGCCGCGCACCGCTCCCAGGAACCGACCGGTGGTGCCCTTCTGGACCAGAGCCACCACGCCGCAGCACAGGGCCAGGACCACCATGGTGAGGACCAGGAAGCTGCGGTCCGACGAGAAATTGAGCGGGCCCAGGAGCGGCCTGGGAACGTTCACCCCGTTGGCGCCGCCACCGGCCCATGAGTACGAGAAGAGGAACTGGTCGCAGAACAGGGCGAAGGCCAAGGTGAGCAACGTGAGCAGCAGTCCGGAGATGCGCACGGCCACCACGGCCAGAAGCGCCCCCACCACCGCCGCCATGGCCGCGCCCACCAGGGCGCCCAACAGCACCGCGAATCCCAGGTGGACGGCGAGCTGGCCGGCGGCGAAGCCGCCGATGGCGGCGAAGCTGGCCTGGCACAACGACAGCTGTCCGCTCTGACCGGTGATCAGGGTGATGGACAGGAAGACGATGGACAGGGCCAGCCCCTGGTTCAAGGTGGTCACCCAATACCCCGGCACCCAGGTGAGCGACGAGACCACGAAGGCAACGAGCAACATGCGCCATCCCACGCGCATGGGCATCTCGAGGCGGGGGTCGCGCACCGACACCGCCGGGGGGGCGGGCGGGGGATCCACCCCGCTCAGGGGGTCGGCCCGTCGCTCCAGGCCGCGCAACCCCCGGCTCCCGATCAGGGTGGCGAACAGCACCACGAAGGGGAAGGCGGGGACGACGGCCTCCGACACCGTGCCCGAGGGCAGGTAGCCGGTGAGCAGGCTCTCGGCCACTCCCAGGGCCACGGCCGCACCCAGGGCTCCCATGAGTGAGCGCATGCGGGCCAGGGCGGCGGCGGTGAGCCCGGCCACCAGCAGGCTGGTGAACTCGAGTGGGTCCTCGGGGTTGAGCACGGCCGAGACCTGGGGCAGCGACAGGAGCAGCACCCCGGCCAGGCCGGCCAACATGCTCGACAAGGCCCAGGCCGAGGCGGACACCCGCGCCGCGTCGACCCCCTGGAGCTGGGCCAACCGCCGGCTCTCGACCACCGCTCGCATCTCCAGGCCGATGGGGGTCCAGCGCAACAGGGCCACCACCGCCAGCACCACGCTCACGGTGATGACGGTCATGGTCACCTCGCCACCGTTGATCGGGGTGGAACCGAGGTGGAACTCGACCACCGACGAGCTCAGCCACAGGCTGGGGGCGTCCTCACGCGGCGTGCTGCCGAAGAAGATGAGCAGTGCCTGGGGTATGGCGATGAACACGCCCACGGCGGAGACCACCTTGGCCGTGGTCGAGGCGGTGGGGATGTGACGGTACAAGAAGCGGTCGAGGACGAGGCCCAGCGCCGGCGAGATGACCAGCACCGACAGGACGAAGGCCACCCACACCGACAGCCCTTCACTGCGCACCAGCACGTCGAAGATGAAAGCGGCGGCGAAGGCCTGGGCACCGAAGGCCAAGTTGAACACTCCGGTGGAACGGAAGGTGACCACCAAACCCACGGCGAGCAGGGCGAAGACGCACCCGTAGGGGATCCCCGGCAATCCGTAGTCGAGAAGGGTGGTCATCTCAGCTGCGCTGGGATCAGCCCCCGGGTGTCCCAGTTCTCGGCGTCACCAGCGCGTCGCTGCCCTGGGCGAAACAGTCGAACACGCTGTCACCCTTGACGAACTCCGGTACCCAGTTGCCACTCTCGGCCTGGACGTAGGAGGTGCACCAGGGCCCGGGACCGGGACCGGTGTGGGACGTGGGCCAGTACAGCGGCGGCTCCAGTCCGTCAGCGGTGAAGTTGGTCTCGCTGTTGATGGCCGACACCACTTTCTTCTGGGTGAGGTGGCGGCCGGCGGCGCGTAGCCCGGTGACGAACTGGCAGGCGCTGATCCAGCCGTCCAGGGCCACCTCGCCGTACTCCTGGGTCGGCTCGTACTTGGCCATCTCGGAGAGATAGGTCGCCATGCCCGGGTACACCCCGGGGTAGTCGGCGGCCGCCTCGAAGGGCACGTGCTCCAGGGCCACCGTGACCCCGTTGAGCAGCGAGCCGTACTGCTGCAGGGTGCTGCGGTCGTACCCGTTCAGCCACAGCTGGTGGGCATCCAGGCCGTTTTGCGCCATGGCCTGCGCGAAGGCGACGTTTCCGGACACGTCGAGGCAGGTGAGCAGGAAGTCCACGTGATCCTGCTTCATCTTCAAGACGTCAGGGGTGGGGTCGGCCCCGATACCGAAGGACAGGTCCTGGAAGGTGACCTTGAGCCCGTAACTGGGGAAGTCGTTCACCACCGCCTGGCAGGCGTCGGCCGACTGGGCCACGTCGTAGGCGACCACCCCCACCGAGGTGGCGCCCAGCTGATTGGCGACGTAGGCATCGGACATGACGCCGGTGGCGTAGTCGAGATAGGAGCCGTAGGCGCCGAAGAGGCTGGGCCCGGCGTCCCAATTGGCCGACACCTGGTACCCGAAGGTGGGCACCCCTTCGTGGGCCAGGAAGTTGGCGGCGCCGAAGAACGGCGTGCCCACCCCGACCACGGCGAACACGTGGTTCTGCTCGACCAGTTGCTCGGCCACGGCCAGGTCGGTGCTGGGGGTGCCCTGGTCGTCCTTCTGGTCGGAGCCCGGCAGCAGGAGCTTGCGGCCGTCGACCCCTCCCTCGGCGTTGACCATGTCGAAGTAGGCCTTGACCCCGTCGACCACCGGTGCGAAGTCCGAGGAGAGAATGCCGGTCACGTTGGCGATGGAGCCCACGGTGATGCTGTTGGCCGTGACCCCGGGGTCCCCGGCACCGCCTGCGCTACTGCTCGAGACGGCGTTGCCACAGCCCGCCACCGCAGCAGCCATGGCCAGGGCAGAAAAGACGGCCAGACAACGCCTCATGCCACGACCCCCCCTACCGCCACCGCGGAGCCATCCCCCGGTCGGACGCTCGAATTTGGGCCTCACTGTAGCCTTGGCCCCGCTCGACGGGAAGGTCGGCACACGCTCAGGCGAGGAACAGACGCTCGGGGTCGTAACGCCGCAGGGCCAGCACCTCGTCCATGGCCGGTGGCGCCAGTACGACGACCTCGTCGGCCACCGGCGGCCTCCACCCGCAGCATTCCACGAAGGCGCGCACCCGGTCGTCGAGCGATTCGGGACCGCCAGCCACGCCGGCCACCACCAACTCGTCGCCGACACGGCGCAGCACCCCGCGCTCGGTCACCACCGAGACCACGTTGCGGCCGGGACTGGTGACGTAGTCCACCTCCTCCACCAGGCGGTCGGGCCGGGCCAGGGTCACGACCACGCACGCCTCGGCCCGGCTGGCCACGTCGTTCGCCCCGCCCGAGCCCACCAGGAACGGCCCTCCGGCGGGGACCAGGGTGGTCGAGTTCAAGTTGCCCCCCCGGTCGACCTGCGCCGCCCCCAGGCAGGCCACCGTCCTGGTCCCCGGGCCTCCCACCACCATGCCCAGCACGGTGGAGGCGTCGGCCAGCAGCGGCGTGGTCGGGAAGGTGCGGTGGTTGAAGATGTAGGGATCGGCGGGGGTGGGCCGGTAGCCGAGCATGCCCAGCTCGGCGGTGAGCTCGACGGAGCCGCCTTCCGCTCGCACCCTGTCCACGGCCGCCCAGGCGGCCAGGTTGGCCACCCCGGCCCCGGCCAGCACGGCATGGGCGGAACGCTCCTCGACCACGTG
>JASHZK010000221.1 GCA_030042575.1 Acidimicrobiales bacterium | reverse complement strand
GCGCAGGAGCTGCATGCCGCAATCGCCGGATCAACCTTGGTGCAGGTTCCCGGGGGACATGTCTCGCTCGTCACCAGGGAGCGGCGCCGCTTCGCGGACGAGTTATTGACCTTCGTGGCACGCTAGGAGCCCGCTGGCCACAGACGTCCGAACCGTCCTCGCATCCTCCGAAGAGCGATCCCGGTGCCCACCACCGGCGCTTGGTGCTCGGAAGCGGCACATCTTCCCATGACCCCTGATGTCGTAAGTTCGGCCCGTCAGCCGGCTCAGGGCCCTCCCCGACGTCCTGAGATGCGGCTCGTATCGTTGGACGGACGGGGAACTTGGCAGATGGCCAATGCGGACCAGGCCGATCTTCGCTGCTACCGTCTGGATACGGCGTCGTTGGAAAGGATTGCACTCGATGTCTGGTCCTCGATATTGGTTGCTACTTGCTTTGCCGGGATTGGCCCTGTCACTCGCCGGATGCGGAGGATCGGCTTCCTCAATCGCGAAACCGACTACCACGATAGTGGCTTCAGTCGGTGGCGGTGGCAGTTCGTCCGCGATCGCCGCCATTCCCATAACGGACCGCTCGCCCGCCGGTACCGCCGGTACCGCCCCCAACGTTGTCGTGCCCCCAGGTCCTCCTCCTACGCGGCTCGAGAGTGCCAACCTCATCGTGGGGACGGGCCCAGCGGCCGCCGATGGCGACCTGCTTACTGTTCAATACGTGCTCGCCACGTATTCCACGCGCATGGTCGTCCAATCGTCGTGGACGAGCCAACCGTTCCAGTTCACACTGGGGGAGGGTCAAGTGATTCAGGGATGGGACGAAGGAGTGTTGGGAATGAAGGTGGGCGGCCGTCGAGAACTCATCATCCCGCCCAGTCTGGGTTATGGCGCACAGTCGCCGGGAACGGGCATTTCTTCCAACGATACCCTGGTGTTCATAGTGGACCTCCTCAAGATCGGCTAAACGCTCCGTAACGTCACAAGACGCAGCTTTGGCCGAGATTCAGTCGGCCAATTCCTGAACCGGTCTGTCGAGAGCATCGCCGCTTGGCTGCAACAAGAGCCAGACCACGGAGCCGCGTCAGCACTCCAATCCTCACCCCAAGGGGGCAGTGGAACGGCCCGACCCCTCTCGACGAGCCATAAGGCCCACAGGCCCTTCAACCGTCTCGGAATGCCGGGTTAGCAGCGGCTTCGTCAGGGACAGGCAGAACCTCCGTGGGCCAATCGACCCTGGTAACCCAAGCCCGGAGCGATGGCGGTCACCGAAGGGTGACTCAGGGAGCCCGAGACGGTATCCCTGCGAGAAATTGGCGCACCGTACGCTTCGAGCGAAGCACGTACAGCACTACATGCTGCCCGTGCTCCGACACGATTTCCAGTTCTCTCTCACGGTCAGAGCGACGGACACGCCAAATGCGCCACATCAGCCCCCATTCGTCGCGTAACCGCCGCCATCGGGACTCATCACAGCCTTTCGGCAACTCGAAGCCCGCTGGGCGTGTGCGAATCCCGCGCCTGAACGCACGCCAGACGCAGATCCACCACGGCGTATCGAGAAACACGACCGTATCTGCTCGCTCCAGCCGAAGAGCGAGCGAGGACTGGTAGTTGCCGTCAGCGATCCAGTCATCGCTGACGAGCAGACCGCGCTGCTTCTCGCGCCATTCATTCTCGCTGGGCTCCACCCAGCCTGGCTTCCAGAAGTGAATATCGAGAGCAATGATGGGAAGAGCCGTTTTTGCCGCGAGCGCTTGCGAGAGCGTGCTCTTGCCCGCCCCGGCCAGGCCGGTGACAACCACTCGGCGTCCAACGGAGACGCCTGGTTTAAGCTTCCTCATCGAGACCACAGGACCAGGGGGCGGTTATGAGACATCAAACATGTCAGGACACCAACTAGCTCTGCCAACTCTCGCTGAGACGCAGGGCTTGCGTGCTTTGAATCGCCGTCGCGCATCCTGATGATGCATCCACCGAAATCAACGGATCACGTTTCTCCGGACGCACTGCCACTCTTCGCTATCGGGGGACCACGGTAACGGGACACCGGAGTCCTGAGGCCCGACCGAGGCGGACGTCAGCGGTAAGTAGGGCGCAATCCAGTACCTCGGCCAACGCGACATACGAAGCGTCATACGCCGAGAGGTTCTCCCGAAGGTCCCAAACGCGATCCAAGAGCTGGACAACGGCGTAGCGCGACACACCAAGCCGACGCCACCGGTCGAGCGCTGTCCAGGCATCACCTGGCTCGACCCGCGACGCGACGACCCCACGGCGAAGCGCATTGGCGATCTCGAGGTCGATCGAATGGGGAACGTGCACCTGCTCCTCCACCAGTGCTCGGCGAGCAGGGCCAGCGTTGAGCAGCGCGGAAACCGCGGCCGACGCGTCGATGACAATCACCTCCCGGCGCGCCCGGTATCCACGTCGGCGACGACCGAGCCGGGATCGATGTCGAGGTCCGGCAGGGAGCCAAGCAGCACGGGGTTCTCCGCCCGACGCGAAGCTTGCTCGAGCTCCCTCACCGCCACCGCCGCTACCGACATTCGGTCTTGGGCGGCCAGTCGTTCCAGGCGCTCGACAACCTCGTCGGGCACGTTGCGAAGGTAAATCGTCCTCATGTCGCATAATGTTAGCATATCAGTTGCTATCTGTGTCGCCCACCGAATGGGCGCCGACAACCAGCTCCAAACACACGGCCTGCGCTCTGGCGTCGGGAGGATGATGCCGCCAGCATCCGCTTTTTTGTCCCTGACCCGCCTCGGCAGGGCCTCGTACCGCGTCCTGCAACTGATCCGGATCTCACTTCGCGCATACTCCGAGCTGACTGTCGGGGGTCCCCTCTGCGGGACGTTCGTGGCGCACAGCGATACCAATGGTTCGAACGGGGTCCTGGGGAGTCCGGTGGCCGGCTGTTCTCCTACCTAGCCGGACATGTGTCTAGACGCTAGTCTGCTGATCGAAGCTCCGCTCGAAACAGAGGTTCATGCCCTTACAGGTAAATGGGGGTAGCAGTGAACACTTCGTCCGGTGTCGACATCCGGAAGATCAAGGTCTTTCAGGTGGCCACTGGCAACGTCGGTGCAGAGATGGTCAAGCGGATCCGGCACCATCCGGACTTGGAACTTGTCGGCCTGCACTGCTATTCGCAAGACAAGATCGGTAGGGATGCAGGTGACATCGTCGGGCTGGGCCCGATCGGCGTCACCGCCACCGGCACGATCAACGAGATCATCGCCGCCCAGCCTGACTGCGTCACGTTCCACGGTGTCTTTCCCGATTTGGAGCTCTACGAGCGGGTGCTCGAAGCAGGCATCAACGTGGTAACCACAGCCGACTGGATCACCGGTCACCACCGCGACACCAACCATTGCCATCCGTCGGCCGGCGGGAGTCCGACGTCCTCGAATCGGCCTGCCGGCGCGGCAACGCCACCTTCTATGGCACGGGGATGAACCCGGGGCTGGCCCAGATCCTCACCATCGCCCATTCCACCGACGTCGCCGAGATCGAACACGTGCAATGCACGGAATCCGTCGACGTCTCCTGCCACCACTCGGTCGACACCTGGAAGGCGGTGGGCTTCGGGCTCCCTGTCGGGGATCCGGCACTGCCCGGGATGCTCGAGCAATACACCCGGGTCTTCGAGGATGCCGTCCGACTCATGGCCGACTGTTGCCGGCTCGAGCTCGACGACGACGTCCGATTCGAATACGAGCTGGGGACGTGCACGAAGGACGTGGACTTGGGGTGGTACCACCTTCCCAAGGGCTCGCTCGGCGGCTGCTACCTCAAATACGTGGGCACGGCCGCAGGAACACCGCGCGTCGAGATGCACCTCGAGTGGCAGATGACGCCGTATACAGACCCCCACTGGGAAATTCAGGCCTGCTACATCACCAAGATAGATGGTGATCCCTGCATCTATTCCAAGCACTACATCTTCCCTAAGCCCGGAACCGACTTTTCGTCGCCAGCGGCCTTTGCCTCGGTGGGCATGACCATCACGGGGATGCCAGCGCTCAACGCCATACGGGCCGTGGTGGACGCCTCCGCCGGGATCGTCACCAGCGCGGACCTGCCTTTGCGTGCCTTCGCTGGTCGTTTCCGCTCTCGGTAGCCGACGACGGACATGAATTCCCGCTACCCGTTCCCGGCCGTCCCCGACGGGTGGTTCAGTGTGGCCGCCTCCGACGACGTGTCGATTGGTCAGGTCGCCACGCTGCACTACCTCGACCGCGCGCTCGTCGCCTTCCGAGGTGAAGACGGTGGGGCCCGCGTCTTCGACGCCCACTGCCCCCACCTCGGCGCCCACCTCGGCCACGGGGGAAAGGTGTGCGGGGACGGGATCGCCTGCCCCTTCCACGGGTGGCGCTTCGACGGGACCGGGCGCCTCGTCGCCGTCCCCCTCCTCGACGGCCTGCCTCCCCGGGTTTCGGCTCGCGCCTGGCCCGTGCAGGAGCAGAACGGACGCATCTTCGTCTGGCATCACGCCGGCGCGGCGGCCCCTTCCTACGAGATCCCCACCTACCGGGACGACGGCCAGGGGTGGACGCCGTGGCGTGTCGACACCTACAGGGTGCGGATCGGCCTCCAGGACCTGACCGAGAACATCATCGACCGATCCCACTTCTACACGGTGCACGACATGGTCCCGCCCAGCGATGGGCGCTTCGAGGTGGCCTTCGACGGTCCGACGATGATCGTCGACCAGAGCATCAAGGTCACCGCCGTGGCCGAGTCCGGCTTCGAGGTTTTGACACGCACAACGGTGAGCGGGCCCGGGATCGTCGCCGTCGAGGTCCGAGAGGGTCCCCTGGACATGCTCACCTACATCACCCAGACACCTGTCGACGAAGAGATGACCGAGATCACCATCCACTTCTCGATGAAGGCGCTGGACGACGAACGAGCAACGGCCTCGGTCGCCGAGCTCAACGCCCAGATCACCAATCAGCAGTTCCGCCAGGACGTCCCCATCTGGGAACACAAGATCTACCGCTCGCGACCCCCGCTGACGAAGATGGACGGGCCCATTGCCCAGTACCGCCGATGGTTCCGCCAGTTCTATTCCCAGTGGCAACCCTCCGATTCGCCGGCGCCTCATGCTCCCGGAGGCCCGGGGTGAGCGACGAAGGCGTTCGCCAGGAGGATCACGGACCGGTTCGGGTCCTCACCCTCGATCGGCCCCATCGGCGCAACGCCTTCACGGTGGCCCTCTACCGCCAGCTGGCCGCCTCGCTGCGGCAGGCGGACGTGGACGAGGGGGTGCGCTCGGTCGTGCTGACCGGTGCCGGTCCGGCCTTCAGCGCCGGCACCGACCTCGGAGAGCTCGAGGCCATCGCGGCCGGGAATGCGCCGGACGGCGCCGGATCAGCCTTCCCCGATCTCCTCGACACCCTGAGCGGGATCAATGTCCCACTGATCGCTGCAGTGAACGGCCCCGGTGTCGGACTGGGCGTCACCATGCTGTCGTTCTGCGATCTCGTCTTCATGGCTCGGACGGCTCGGCTCAGGGCCCCCTTCGCCGCCATGGGCGTCCCGCCCGAGGCTGCCAGTAGCATCCTCTTCCCGCTCCGCATGGGCTGGCAGAAGGCCGCCCGGGCGCTGTTGGGATCGGCATGGCTGACGGCGGAGGAGGCTCTCGCTTCCGGCCTCGTCACGGCGGTGTGCGCCGACGAAACGGTGCTATCCGAAGCGCTGGCGGCGGCCAACGTCATCGCCGAACACGATCGCCGCGCCACCAGGACCATCAAAACCCTCATGCGGGCGGGCGAGCGGGACCTCGTGGCTGCGGCTCGCGCCCGTGAGGACGATGCCTACCGTCAGCTCTTCCGACCACAGGGAGTCACCTCATGACAACTGACAGGGCCGACCGGAGCCTTCCGCTCACCTCGGGCGACTTCTGGGCAAGCGACCCAATGCCCGACCTGGCCTGGGCTAGGCGATACGACCCGGTGCACTGGGACGAAGCCGGGCAGGTGTGGGGCGTCACGCGCTACGACGACGTTCTCGAGGTCTCCAAGCACCCGGAATTGTTCTCGAATGCCCAGGGCATCCGGCCGGATACCGGGCCCACACCCATGCTCATCGACATGGACAACCCCGATCACGCCAAGCGACGCAAGCTTGTCAACCGGGCCTTCACTCCCTCTCAGGTGCGGGCGCGGGCCGGACGCATCGCGACCATCTCCGATCAGTTGATCGACCGTGTGTGCGAAAGGGGCGAGTGCGACTTCGTGTGGGATCTCGCCGCCTGGCTACCGCTCATCGTCATCGGCGAGTCACTGGGGTCCGACGAGGCTGACTACGAGAGATTGCTCGAATGGTCGGACGCACTGCTCAGTGGCCTCGACGGCAAGCCGGAATCGGTGGCCCGGATGACCGAGGTCTTCCTCGAGTACGAGGCTTATGCCAAGCAAGTCATCGACCAGCGCCGACGGGAACCGACCGACGACCTCATGAGCGTCCTCGTGCAGGCGGAGGTCGACGGTGACAGGCTCGACGATGCAGAGCTACTCTTCGACTCCCTGCTGATCCTCATCGGTGGAGACGAGACAACGCGCCACGTCATCTCGGGCGGCGTCTATCAGCTCCTCAACCACGGCGACCAATGGGAGGAACTCGGCAAGGATCGGAGCTTGCTGGGCTCTGCGGTAGAAGAGATGCTCCGCTGGGTGAGTCCGATCAAGAACATGGCGCGGACAGCGACAAACGGCACCGTGCTAGGGGGTAAAGCAATCCATCCCGGTGAGAAGCTGCTTCTGCTCTATCCATCGGCCAATCGGGATGAAGACCACTTTGTCGACCCCGACGCCTTCGACATCCATCGCCAACCCAACGACCATCTGGCCTTCGGCTTCGGCGCCCACGTCTGCCTGGGCAACAGCCTGGCTCGGCTGGAGATCGTCACCTTTCTCGACCGGCTGCTGACCCGGCTGCCAGACCTGGCCTTGGCCGTCCCGGCCGAGCCGACACGCCGGGCAGCAAATTTCGTAAGTGGGTACGAGTCGATGCCTGTTACGTTCACCCCCCAGTCGCCCGTCCGTTCCTCTGATTGACAGCGCTGGATGAGTTGAGCGTCTCGATAGCCAGGTTCTCTGCCAACGAGCAGGGGGTGCCCAAGAACTCGAGCAACCATCAGGCGACGTCGACTGATTTCTGAACGGTTGAGCGTCTGGGTGACCTTCAGGGTACCTGGCTCCCCGCTGAGATCCGAAGAGCCCGATGTCTCGCGACATCACGCAGTCCACGGTCAGCACGATGACTTCCATCAGCCCTGGGCCGAGTCGGGCCATTACTCATGATGTCGCCCGGTCTGCCGCTAACGCATCTTGTCGGTGGTCGCCTGGGCCGGCAGCACCAGCCCCAGGGCCTCCGAGGGCAGCCCATCCTGGTGATCCGCGCACCAGCGTTACCAGCACCCGGCCACCATGACGAGGCGACCTGGTGCGGTTGGTCGGAGACAAACGCGCGAAGCTACATCCATGGCCGAACAAGGATTCGATCTGGCGAAGACGTACGTCCACCTGGGGCTTGGGGCTCGCGTGGTGCCGCTGCCTGATTTCGAGTGGACGGACGAGTACCTGGCTACCTACGAAGCGGACACCGCTGCTGACGGGGTCGATGGGCGCCTGGTCATGATCTCAGCAAGTGAGGCTAGTTGGCCATCATGGG
>JASHZK010000220.1 GCA_030042575.1 Acidimicrobiales bacterium | reverse complement strand
GTCGGTGTGATCGTCGGCGTGCTGGTGCTCATCGTCCTCTTAGCGTTGACGTCGATCAAGATCGCCCGGGAGTACCAGCGGATCGTGCTCTTCCGGCTGGGGCGGGCGATCGGCTTGCGCGGTCCGGGTCTGGTGCTCATCAATCCGGTGACCGACCGCACCTCCTGGGTGGATCTGCGCGAGCAGTATCTGGAGATACCCCATCAGACGGCGATCACCAAGGACAACGCCTCGATCTCCATCGACTTCATCATCTTCTACAAGGTGGTGGATCCGGCCATGTCGATCCTCCAGGTCCAGAACTTCGCCGGTGCCGCCCAGAACGTGGCGTCCACCACGTTGCGCAGCGTGGTGGGGGACATGCCCCTCGACGACGTGCTGTCCAAGCGGGAGGAGATGAACGCCTCGCTGCGCGTCCGCCTCGACGAGGTGACCGAGCGGTGGGGGGTCAAGGTGACCACCGTCGAGGTACGTGAGGTCAACCCGCCCGCCGGTGTCCTCGACGCCATGACCCGCCAGATGTCGGCGGAGCGCACTCGGCGGGCGGCCGTCACCGAGGCCGAGGGCCAGAAGCAGGCGGCGATCACCCTGGCTGAAGGAACCAAGCAGGCCGCCATCCTGGGAGCCGAGGGGGAACGTCAGTCCAACATCCTCCGGGCCGAGGGGCTGGCCGCCGGGCTGGAGAAGATCTTCGAGGTGGGCCAGGGGCTGGACCGCAATACCATGCAACTCCAGTACCTCGAGACCCTGAAGCAGGTGGGAACGGCATCGTCGACCAAGATCGTGGTGCCCATGGACCTGCTCGGCGGGGTGATGAGCGTCCTCGGGGGTGCCAACCCCCGGGCTGCGCCCGGGCCACCAGCCCCTGACCAGGCCCGGCCGGCGCTCTCGAACGGAGATCAGCACGCTCGGCCAGCGCCGGATTCCCAGAGTGACGGTCAGTAGCTCGCCGCCGAGGTTCGCCTGAGAGACCGGTGGGCCCGGCCGGCGGTCGCCGCCGGGCGACCGTTCGCCCTACGACCCGACGGGCGGTGACGGCGGGCTGTGACTGCTCGGGTCCGATGGGGGCCCCGCTCGTTGTCCCCATAGCTGACCGTCCCACCACCGCCAGGCGCCGGGGTGCTCCGGGTCCGGGTACCAGCCCGGTGGCGCGCCACCCCTGACAGAGACGGGCGCCGGTTCGTGCCAGGCGCGCCGCACCAGGGGCGGGGCGACCACGGCGAAGAAGCCGGCGACGATCAACAGTGCGAGTGCGTCGACCATTCGACCGTTGGTGGAGTCCTGACACTCGCCGATGAAGGCGAGTCGGTCCAGGTTCTCCAGCTCGGCGTCGATGCTCGATCCGGACACCTTGGAACCAGCGCCGATGCTCACGGGGTTGAAGAAGGCCTCGACGGCCGATTCCGAGCCCTTGCCCGGACCGCAGGTTCCTCCCGCCGCCGGCTTGGGCAAGGGTAAGACCACGACCACGATGGCTCCGATCACGACCAAACCGGCAAGCGCCAGGCAGATCACGTGCAGGACGTGGCCCGGGCCGGGGCGCGGCGGCGGTTGCGTGTGGGCGTGCTCGGAGAAGGACATATTCGCCTAGGCGGTAGCCGGGCTCATCCGCCGGCGCCTCCGCCGAAGCGGAAGCTCCCTGCGCCGCCTCCCGGGAACCCGCCCGCGAACCCTCCAGCGCCCTCCAGGGACAGGTCGGCAAGGCCGCTATTACTGGACGACGAGCTGGGCACGGCCTCCGACAGGTCGGCCAGGACCACCGATTCGCCGGCCTTGAGTCCCGACGTGATCTGGGTCAGCTGATAGCCCACGGCCCCCACGCCGACCAGGGTAGTGGTGACGGTGCCATTGCGGTCGACATCCACCGTGTAGCGAGTGCCCAGCTCGTGGACGGCCGAGGTGGGCACGGTGAGGACGTCGTCGGCTTGGCCGGTGACGATGCTGACCTCGGCGTCGGCGCCGTTGAACAGACCGGGAGTGTTGTCAGGCAGGGTGATCGTCACCCCGTATTCGGTCGTCGAGCTCTCCGCCGAGGCGAACGGTACAGAGCTGGACGACGACGACGAGGAGGAAGAAGAGCTCGCGGTGGAGCTGACGGCGCTCACCAGGCCCTCCACGCTCTGCGTGCTCCCGTCGGGCACGACGGCAGCGTGCTGACCCTGCTGCACCTGGCCCACGTCGGACACGGGGATCTCGCCGCTGACCTCGAAGCTTTGCGGGCCCTGGATCACGATGTCGTCCGACGTCGAGCCGGCAGAGACGTTCTGACCGGCGGTGATGTTCACGGCCGCCACCATCCCGGCTACCGGGCTGGTGAGTTGGCCCTCGGCCAGAGATTGCTCAGCGTCGTCCAGCTGGGCCTCCTGGGCGTCAATGGTCGCTTCGGCAGCGGCGACGGTGGCCGGTGTAGCCGCGGAGCTGGTCGAGCTGCTGTTCGAGTTGCTCTTTGAGCCGGGGTTCGAGGCAGAGCTCGACTGGAGCGACGACTGCAGCTCGGTAAGCAGTTGCGCCAACGTCGACTCGTCCTTGGACACCGCCGCCAGCTCCTGGGACTCCTGCTGCTGGTCGCCCAGCACCTGATCCAACGCTGCGGTGCACTGCGAGCTCTGACCGGACGAGCCGCCGGAGCCAGATCCGCCCGAGCCAGATCCGCCGGAGCCAGATCCGCCGGAGCCCCCGCAGATCGATTCGGCGTCGTGGAGATCCATTGCCGCCAGAGCGCTGGTCACGTCGACGGCGTGCTGGTCGGCCACCA
>JASHZK010000219.1 GCA_030042575.1 Acidimicrobiales bacterium | reverse complement strand
CGCTGTCGGACCAGCTCAGGGCGCATCTTCAGCTCGTCGTCCACGCGCACATAAAGTGCGGTGCAAAGGGTGTCCAGGTCGGCGTCCACGAGACCTCCACAGTCGAGTTGGCTATGAGCAACGCCGATCTTGGACGCCTTTTTCGCGCCAATGGTGGATCGCCGACGGCCGGCGACCCCTTGGAATCATTCGTCTAGCGGCACCTCGGGGTCGGAGCACGCCGAGCTTTGGGATATTGGGACGCTCGACCTGCGTGGTCAGGACACGCTTTTGAGCCGCGCCGCGGATGCAACTGGCCAGCTATGAAGTGGGTGTCGCCGTCACCGGCTCTAAAACGTCGGCCAGGCGGTTGAGAGAGGCAAGTGCTTCGGCGATGGCCTTCTGTTCGCTGTGGCTGAGCGATTGCAGTGCTTTGTGGACCTCTTCACATTGGCGCTCCAAGATCATTGCCGCTCGCCGACGGGCGAACGGGGTCGGATACAGCCGGCGTTCCGTCAACGGATCGGGCCTCGGCGTACGATCCAGCAGACCAGCGATGAAGAGCCAGTTCACATGCAGGGTCATTGCTCGGAATCCCAGGCGCAGAGCGTCTCTCGCCTCGCCCTCGGTGATGCCTGGTTGCGCCTGTACGAGCCGGAGCAAAGCCACCCGCGGGGCCAATAACGGCGGAGGCGCCCGTTCGCCCTCGCCTGGGTAACCATGGAAACCCTGCCATAGGCGCTCGACCACAGCTGCCACCTCGTTGCCCGGGACCGGTAGGGCACTCGTCCTCCGATTCGTATCGCAGCCATGGGAGTTGCCAGCGGCGCGGCGCTCCCGCAGATGAGCGGCTCCTACGGGTTCGAGGGGCCTCGGAGAGAGAACTCTGGACCGGATTCCCTGCATGGCTTGTTCCTTTCGTTGGACCTTCGATCACTATGGGGTTCGAAGCTTTGACCCGGCCGAGAGCAAGCTGTCGTGTTTCTAAGTGAAGGGTCTGCCGCGGGTCTGGTTGATCGGTGTCAATTGAGTCGGAGTGGTCCTGACATGTTGAAGACAGTGTTCATACGCCACGGTCAGAGCGTCTGGAACGACCTGGGCCTGGTTCAGGGGCAGGCCGATGCCCCGGGTTTGAGCCGAACCAGATGGCACCAGGCGGAGCACGTTACCCGAAACGCTGAGCTGCATGACGGTCGATCGCCTTCTTACCAGCGATCTGACTCGATCACGGGAGACCGCCAGAGTCATCTCGCGGGTGTTGGGAGTGCCGGTGCTGGTCGATTCGCGGCTCCGCGAGCGCCGCTTGGGAATACTGCAGGGGCAGCCGGTGGCTGTCGTTGATCCCGGCCTTTATGGGGTAGAGCATGGGCGAGTATTGGATACTGACCGTGCTCCCACCGGCGGCAAGTCGTTCCGCCAATTCGAGGTGCGTGTACGCGCACTGTTGGACGACCTGATCCACTCGACGGGCGATGCCACCGTGGTGCTCGTGACGCATGGTGGAGTCATTCGCCTGGTGAGGGCTGTTCACGAAGGCTTGTCACTACCCGGTATGCCCTGGGGTGAGGTCGACAACGGACAATGCTGGTCGGCGTTGTGGACGCACCATCACGTGGCCGAATCCGCGTCCGCATAACGATCCGTCGGGGTGCCTGGACGAAGGTAGCGGGGTTGCCCTCCAGCCCGAGCAGATCGACGGTTCCGGATTGCCCCGATCAGGTCGGCCGTGGCGAAGATCGCCCGGGTCGGAGCCACGCCCGTTTGTGGGCGGTTCGCGAGAGTTAACAGGTCGGCCGTCGGTAGGTCCACGGGCGACCTCCACCCAGCAGGGCGGGTCCTGTTACTCCTTGGGGAGGCGGGCGACGAGGAGGCCTACGTACGTGGAAGGTCCCAACCCGTCAGTTCGTCCTGCGAACCAGGGCTCGAAGTCATACGGGAGCCAGGTGCGGCAGTCGGACCAGCCACCGCTGGCCATCAGCTTCCTGATCTGATTGGGTTCGAAGGTGCTCACGTAGGGCTCACCTCCCTCGTCCGCTGCCGCTGGCCGGCCGATGTCGTCAGCAGCCCTTGCCGCCTCGTCCATGAGGGATCGATCCAGCAAGAAGTCTGCAACCAGAACCGAGCCGGGTGCGCTGAGCTGGGTGAGCGTCGTCAACGTGCTTCGGATCTGGTCGTGGGTGAGGTACACCATCACCCCGAGCCATGACCAGATAGTGGGACGGTCAGCTTGGAACCCGGCCTCTGCCAGCGCACCAACGAGGTCCGGCTGGGCCGCGAAGTCAATCGGGACAAAGTGGAGATTCGCCGGCGCGGCCATCGCCTCAGCCTGAAGACGGTTCCGCTTGTATTCCTGGGTTCCAGGGTGATCGACCTCGAAGACCTCGAACCCTGTGGCAAGATCCGGTCGACGCCAGGCGAAGGTGTCCAGTCCGGCGCCGAGAATTACATACTGACGGGTCCCCGCAGCAGCGGCCTCCTGGACCTGCTCGTCGCTAAACCGGGCACGGACGAGTGCCGTGGCCCGGAATACGGCACCTATGGCGGGCTCAAAGCCACGGACCAAAGCCGTTGCTTCTTCGGCTGGGACCTCACTCAGAGCTAAGGCGTAGTCGTCGCGGAAGATCGGAGGTGGGTCGTCTACCAGAAGGTGCGATGCCCTCATGACCGCGGCCATCCGTGCAGTGAAAACAGGGGCCTCGTCACTCACCGGATGGAGGCTATCTCTGGGGTCCCTGTACCGCCTCACTCGTGGCCGGTCTGATCGGGCAACAATCGCGAGCGGTGGGACGGCTCGGTCGAGACCCTCGCCCGATATCGGCGGTCAAAGGCGACACACATAATGACGCCCCACACGATGTTCGGACGGAGGACCTAAACCACGCCAGAACGACGGCTCTGGGGCGCTGGATAGCGCACATAACAGCCGAACCCGGGCAAATGTTGTATCGAAGTGGACCGAGCGGGTAATGCCGGACTCGGGCGGGCTTTCAACCTGACCGGACGCCACCCCGTGGAGCGCATTCCTGGCTGATACCGGCTGCCCCCCGTCTCCGTGCCCACCGCAACTTTGCATCGTGGACCAGGTCGAGGGCCTGCCGCCTTCTCACCGACGCCCGAGTGGCTGTCCTCGCCACCATCACACCTGAGGGCCATCCCCACCCCGTCCCTTGCTGCTTCGGCCTCCACGGCGACACCATCTACACGTCGGTCGATGACGCCAAGCCGAAGTCGACCCTTTCTCTCCGGCGAGTGGGGAACATCTGTGCCAACTGTCTTTCCTCGTCGACCACTACGCCGAAGGTTCGCCATCCCCTGACGCTTGAGCGCCAGCACGTCCATGAACTCCTCCGGGGTCAACATGACCGCTCGACTCCTCCAGTTGTCTCGTGGCTTGGTCGCCTAGAGACGCTGGAGGGACCACCACGGCCAGTGATGGATGCCGGCCAGGAGGAGCAGGCCGTCAGGTCATCCGTGACCCTCGAACGCGAATTCCGGTGATCGCCCACATCCTTTGACTCCGCCACAAAACCGCTAGGCAGTCAGAGCGCTGTGCTGAGCTGCGGCACCCGACACAACGGCACACGGATCCGGTATGGTTAGCCAACAACCGCCTATATGGGGTTGGATTTTGAAAACATAACTGTGCGAGTTTTGTTCGCTGAGCTACGTCCCCCGAGATTTCGGTTCTGACCGGGGAGTCTACCTGGAACCTCCCGGACGAGACCTCCGCACAGCGCTCGTAGCGCACCTAACCGCACGAGGAGATCGTCCGGTGGGATGTTCGTTGGCCTGGCGAGGAAACCATGGCATCCCATGAACCCGATCACCCCACGGCAAACCTGGTCACGCCCTCCCCGAGCTCCTCGACGACCCCTGCGACATCCCAGCCCAGGATGAACGGAGGCGGGCAGAAGCGCCCGCTATTCGCCCTGGTCTTCCGGTCCACCGGGCTCACGCCTGCGGCAGGCCCGAAGAATCCGCAGGTCAGGGTCGGTGCATCCAGCTGGAGCGTACTGCGAGACAATGGCACCCCACGGGCGGCGAACCGAGCGCCACGGCACGAAGGGACGAGCTGCGTGTACACCTACCCCAAGGCCTCATCAAAGGGAGACGACGCTCCCGAGGTCGGTCCGGCTCCGTACTTCCACCGGTCTGGCTGCAACATGTGCCGCCAACAGGATGGGCTGCCAACGGGCTCGGCGCTGCTCGATCACCCGCCTATCGGGGGCTACATCGTCGAGACAGCGCACTTCCTCGCCGAGCATGCCCCACTGCAGTCATCGAGCGCCGGAAC
>JASHZK010000218.1 GCA_030042575.1 Acidimicrobiales bacterium | reverse complement strand
CCACCTTGCACCTGATCGAGCACCCGGACGCCACCGTCGACGAGCTCCTGCAGTTCGTGAAGGGTCCGGATTTTCCCACCGGGGCCATCATCCTCGGGCGCCAAGGGATCCTCGACGCGGCCCGCACGGGCCGGGGCTCGATCAAGATGCGCGCCGTCGCCGAGATCGACGAGACCAAGGGCACCACCCGCATCGTGGTGACCGAGTTCCCGTACCAGACCTCGGTGGAGGTGGTCGAGAAGAAGATCGCCGACCTGGTGAAGTCGGGCGACCTCGAGGGCATCGCCCGCACCCAGAACGACTCGGCCGGTCGCCAGACGCGCCTTGTCATCGAGCTCAAGCGCGACGCCAACGCCAACGTCGTTCTCAACAACTTGTACAAGCACACCCCCATGCAGGTGAGCTTCGGCGTGAACACGGTGGCCCTGGTGGACGGCGTGCCCCGCACCCTCAACTTGGCCCAGGCCCTCTCCGCCTATGTCGGCCACCAGGTGGAGGTGGTGACGCGGCGTTCGGAATACCGCCTGGCTCGGGCCCGGGAACGAGCCCACATCGTCGAGGGACTGCTCAAGGCCATCGAGATGCTCGACGCCGTCATCGAGGCCATCCGCAATTCCGACGATCGTCCTGCCGCCCGCCAGGCCCTCGTGGCCGAACCCTTCTCGTTCTCCCAGGAGCAGGCCAACCACATGCTGGACATGACCCTGGGCCGGTTGACCCGCCTGGGCCGTTCCGAGCTCGAGGAAGAGATGGCCAAGCTGCGCCAGACCATCGCCGAGCTGGAGTCCATCCTGGCCGATCCCAAGAAACTGCGGGGCGTCATCGCCGGTGAGCTGACCGACATCAAGAACAAGTTCGCCGATCCCCGCCGCACCACTCTCACCCACGACCCTGGCGATATGGGCGTCGAAGACCTCATCGAGGACGAGGAGCTGGTGGTCACCATGACCCGGGCCGGCTACATCAAGTCGGTGCCGGCCGCGTCCTTCCGGACCCAGGGCCGGGGGGGCCGGGGCGTGCGGGGGGCCAAGCTGAAGGAGGAGGACCTCGTGGCCCACGTGGTCCACACCACGGCTCATTCCTACCTGCTCTTGTTCTCCAACCGGGGCCGGGTCTACCGCCTGCGTGTCCACGAGGTTCCCGAGAAGGAACGCACGGCCCGAGGCACCGCTGCCGTCAACCTCCTGCCGCTGGCCCCCGACGAACGTGTCGAAGCCCTGGTGGCCACGCGCGACTTCGAGAGCGGGGGCTACCTGATGTTCGCCACCAAGCAGGGTCAGGTGAAGAAGACCGCTTTCTCCGAATACGACAAATCACGGCGCGAGGGCTTCATCGCCATCGCCCTGCGTTCCGGCGACGAGTTGGTACGGGTGGTGGTCACCTCGGGCGACGACGACGTGGTCATGGTCACCCGCAACGGCCAGGGCATCCGCTTCTCAGAGCACGACGTGCGGTCCATGGGTCGCGACGCCGCTGGCGTACGGGGCATGCGGCTGCGTCCGGGGGACGAGGTGGTGTCCTGCGATGTCGTGCGGGCGGACAACGACATCCTCGTCGTCACCGACGCCGGCTATGGCAAGCGCACCAAGATGGAGCACTTCGGGCGCCAGGGCCGAGGCGGTCAGGGTGTGCGGGCCATCAAGCTGACCGCCGTGCGGGGGCGGGTGGTGGCCGCCTTCATGGCCTCGCTCGACGACGAGATCCTGCTCGTCTCGAGTGGCGGAGTGGTGATCCGTACCGCCGTGCGGGAGATCGCCGCCCAAGGACGCGACGCCACCGGTGTGCGGCTCATGAGCCTCGACGAAGGTCATTCGCTGGCCGCCGCCGCTGCCGTCAGCGAGGAGGACGAGGCCGAGTGATCCCGGGGGTCGTGACCCGCTGGCCGGGACCGGCCCTTGGTGAGGCTGGCTAACCTGACTGGCTTTCGGGGCTATAGCTCAGCTGGTTAGAGCGCAGCACTGATAATGCTGAGGTCGCTGGTTCAAGTCCAGCTAGCCCCACCCGAAACCCCAGGTCAGCGGCACCGATCGGCACGAGGCCTCGGCCTGTCGGAGCTCACCGCCCCCCAACGGGGCCGAGCGGGAGCCGACATGAGGCTCACCTAAGTACATACGTGACCCGGGTTGCTTTTTCCTCAACCGGGGGCCGACTCGTGCCGTTACTGAAGACATGGACATGGCTGGCCCGGCCCGGGCTTCGTCGACGAACGGCCACGGGGCGGTCACCCCCACCGACCCGGTGGTCGGCCCGGTCGACGGCACCGATCAGAAGGTGGACCGCTTCGTGGCGGTGGTGCTGGCGGCGGCATCGATCCTCGTCGTCGCCTATTTGCTCTCGCTCGTCGTGAGGCCGACCGGCTCCTACTTCGCCCCCGTCGACGGGTGGGCCGTGCCGGCCTTCGAGATCACCATGGGCCTCGTGGCCATGGGTCGGTACCTCGACCGTCGTTGGCGGGCGGGCAATGTCGCCGCCAGCACCTTCCCCCTCGTCGTGGGACTGGCCTGCGTGGCCTGGGGAGTGGGGGACCTGGTCCTGGCTTTCGAGTCCATGGGGGGAGCGACCCCCCCGGTCCCTTCGGCTGCGGACGCCTTCTACGTCATGTTCTTCCCACTTTGTTATGTGGGATTCTCCATGCTGACCCGCAGTGGCAATCGCGCCACCGTGGCGACCACGTCGCTCGACGGGTTGGTGGTGGCACTGGGCACGGCCGCTCTGGCCGCCGCCTTTGCCTTCAACGCCGTTCTGCACGCGACCGGTGGATCGAAGTTGGCCACGGCCACCAGCATGGCCTATCCGCTCGGTGACGTCCTCCTGCTCGCTCTGGCCATCGGTTGCATCTTCGTCCTGCCCAGGGAGTATTTCAGGTTCTTCACGATTGCCAGCGTGGCCGTGACCGTCAACGCCATCGGTGACTCTTTCAATCTTCTCCAGCCGAACAGCAAGATCGGCTACATCGCCAACGGCATCGCCTGGCCCATCTCGCTGACCCTCCTGGCCATGGCCACGTGGGTACAGCCGGCCACGGTCGAGCGACGGGGAACCGACAAGACTTCGGGGTTCCCGCTCCCGATCGTCGGCGCCCTGGCGGCCATGGTCATCCTCTGTGTCGCCAGTGTGGGTCACATCGACAAGCCGGCCATAGCGCTGGCCACCGGGACCCTCTTCGCCGCCGGTGTCCGCCTCGCCCTGGCCATCAGAGAAGCACAGGCGATCAAGAGCGCTCGATTCCGCTCTCTCATAGACAAGACCTGGGACCTGATCGTCGTGGCCGAAGAGGACCTGCGCCTGGCCTACGCGACGCCGTCGTCGCAACGGGTGCTCGGCTACCGGCCCGACCAGTTGTGCGGACGGCTGTTCTCCGGGATCGTGAACCAGGACGACGCCCATTCGGTCATCGAGAGCTTCGCCGCCTTGAGGACGACCCCGACGCAGGCGGCCACCTTCGAGGTCCGCATGCCGCATGCCGACGGCGGAGTGCGAAACGTCTCGTGGACGGCCACGAATCTCCTGGCCGACCCCTCTGTGAACGGTTTCGTCCTCAACGGGACCGACATCACGGAGATGCACCAAGCGGAAGCGGACCTGGTGGCGGCCCGCGACGCCGCCTTGGCAGCGTCCAAGGCGAAATCCCAGTTCGTCTCCACCATGAGCCACGAGATCCGCACGCCCATGAACGGGGTCATCGGACTCACCGAGTTGCTGCTCCAGACCGAGCTCGACACCAACCAGCGCGAACTGGCCTCGGGGGTGAAGGTCTCGGCCGAGAGCCTGTTGGTCGTCATCAACGACATCTTGGACTTCTCCAAGATCGAGGCGGGGAAGCTCGACATAGAGGAGGCCCTGGTCGACGTCCCCAGCGTGCTCGACGATGTCGGGCGCATTCTGGCGGGCCCCGCCCACCAGAAGGGCCTCGAGCTCCTGGTCGACGTCCATCCCGACGTGCCCACGGCCCTGCTCGGTGATCCGACCCGCATCCGGCAGGTCCTGCTCAACATCGGGTCGAACGCCGTCAAATTCACCTCGGAAGGCGAGGTCATCCTGCGAGTGTTCGTCCTGCGCGAGAACTCGGATCGCATCGCCCTTCACTTCGAGGTCGTCGACCAGGGGATTGGTATCGCACCCGATGAACAGGAGCGACTCTTCACCGCCTTTGCCCAAGCCGATTCCTCCACCACGCGGCGCTACGGGGGCACTGGCCTCGGTCTGACCATC
>JASHZK010000217.1 GCA_030042575.1 Acidimicrobiales bacterium | reverse complement strand
CGGCGGGATGGCCGAGGTATACCGGGCCCACGACCGACTGCTCGACCGGCCCGTAGCGCTCAAGATCCTCTTCCCCGAGCTATCGGTCGACCGATCCTTCGTGGAGCGATTCCGCCGCGAGGCGCAAGCAGCGGCCAACCTGTCGCACCCCAACATCGTCCCCGTGTTCGACTGGGGTGAGGATTTCGGGACCTACTTCATCGTCATGGAGTATGTCGACGGCCAATCCCTGTCGACGGTCCTCCGTTCCGCCGGTTCGCTCCATCCTGAGCGGGCAGCCGAGATCGCCGCCGACGTTGCTGCCGCGCTCTCCTACGCCCATCGTCACGGCGTGGTTCACCGCGACATCAAGCCCGGCAACGTGCTCATCACCCACGAAGGAGCTGTCAAGGTCACAGACTTCGGTATCGCCCGAGCGGTGAACACCGAGGAGAGCCTCACCCAAACCGGGGCAGTCATGGGGACGGCAACTTATTTTTCCCCCGAACAGGCCGAGGGACTCGGCGTCGACGGCAAGAGCGACATCTACTCCCTGGGCGTCGTCCTCTACGAGATGGTGGCCGGCCGGCCGCCCTTCTTGGGGGAGACGCCGGTAGCAGTGGCATCCAAGCACGTCCGAGAGCATCCGCCCCTGCCGCGGCAGATCAACCCCGACATCCCGCCCGACCTCGAGGCGGTGATCATGAAATGCATGGCCAAGTCGCCCGAGCACCGTTACGCCGACGGTGACGAGCTGCGAGCCGACCTGCTGCGCTTCCGCGACGGCCGGGGCGTGACCGCCGGAGCGCCTCCCACCGCTTGGCCGACGGCGGCGGAACACACCACCGCCATGACCCCCGTCGGGCGAACCCAGACCATACGGCCGCCGGTGGGCTCCTACGAGCGGGAACCGCCGCGGAGCCGGACGGGTCTCTACGCCACCCTACTCGTGCTCCTGCTGGCTGCTCTGGCCGTCGTCGTCGTCTTCCTGGGCAATTCGCTGGGGTGGTGGCATCTGCCGTCGTCGAATTCGAATTCCGTGACGCTGCCGGGCCTCTCCGGCCACAGCTTGAGTCAGGCCGAGACCACCCTGACCAAGGACGGGCTCAAGTACTCGGTGACCGCCAACACTTCGGCCAAGTCCATCAGCAACACCACGGTGATCAGCACCAACCCCCCGGCCGGGACCAAGATGACCAAAGGTCAAACCGTGACCCTCGTGACCGGCAACAAGGGTAACAAGATCCAACTGAGCAGCTATTCCAACCAGTCGTTGGTCGACGCCGAGAGTCAGCTGCGACAAGCGGGGCTGCGGCCGCAGGTGCAGCAGTCGAGCAACTGCACGACCATCAACGTGGTGTGCTCCCAGAGCCCGGCGGCGGGCACATACGTGAATCAGGGCAGCACGGTGATCTTGTTCACCGCTCCCAGCCTCACGACGACCACGGTGGGAACCAAGGCGATCCCCCCTGTGAGCGGTGACTCGGAAACCGAGGCCTGCAGCCTCCTCGGCCAAGCCGGGTTCACGTGCGGCACCGTGACCCCCGAATCGTCCTATCAATTCACAACCCAAGGGCAGGTCATCAGCACCGACCCACCGGCTGGAACCGTGGAACCCTACGGCACGTCCGTCAACCTGACCGTGTCCGACGGTGACGTGACGGTACCCGACGTCATCGGGCTGGCCCTGAGCGACGCCGAGACCACCCTGGGCGACGACGATCTCACTGCCTCCACCATCTGCACCAATGGTGGCTTCGCCGGGTCGCAGTATGGCGACGTCGAGTCCGAAGACCCTGCACCGGGCTCGTCGGTCACGGCCGGGGGCACGGTCGATCTCACCTATTACGGCGATCCGACGTGCGGCTCTTCCACTACTACGACCACCAGCACGACCATCCCGGGCCCCGGCTTCGGGGGGCTGACCCCGTTCTCCTCGTCGTCGTCTGCCGGCGAGGAGGCACGCCGACCGAGAAGCGACTGATTCGAAGGGCGCCGTCAACGGCGGGCGGCGGCCAACGAAAGGAAGTTCTCGAGCAGCCCGGGACCGTCCGGGGTCAGGATCGACTCAGGGTGGAACTGGACCCCTTCGACGGCCCGGTCCCGGTGGCGCAGCCCCATTACCACCCCGTCGGCCGTCTCTGCGGTGACCTCCAGCTCGGCCGGCAGCGAGACGCGATCGACCACCAGAGAGTGGTAGCGGGTGGCCTCGAGGGGATTGGGAAGGCCGGCGAACACCCCCGTGCTGGTGTGGAAGATGGCCGACGTCTTGCCGTGCATGAGCTCGGGTGCCGGTACCACCCGGGCCCCGAAGGCCTGTCCGATGCACTGATGCCCGAGACAGACCCCCAGGATCGGCAACTCGCCGGAGAGCTCGGCCACCACCGTGAGGCTGATCCCGCCCTCCTCGGGCCGTCCGGGCCCCGGCGACAGGAGCAACGCGTCCACTTCGAGCGAACGGATGCCTTCGACGTCGATGGCGTCGTTGCGAAAGACGATGGGCTCGGCGCCCAGCTTGCCGAGCTCCTGGACCAGGTTGTAGGTGAACGAGTCGTAGTTGTCCACCAGCAGCACCCGCACGGCCACGGTGCCAACGTTACTCATGGCCCCGTCGCCGGAAAAAGGGCGAGCCGAGAGGCGCCATGGCCTCGGCGTCACCTAGTCTTTTCCTTGATGTCCCCGCTCAAGCAGGGCCCCGGGGGGGCCACCCGCAAGGGCCGCTCGGCCGGCCGGACCACGGGCGGGGCAGCGCGCCGGGCCAAGACCGCCAGTGGCCGCTACACCCCGCCCATACCCCGCAGGGTGCGCAAGAGTCCCAAGTGGTTCGGGCCGCTCATCCTCCTGCTGCTCCTGTGCGGTGCCCTCATGATCGTTCTCAACTACTTCAACGTGATGCCGGACAGCCCCACCAACTGGTACCTGCTCGGCGGCATCCTCCTCATCGCCGTGGGGTTCGCCACCGCCACTCAGTACCGCTGAGGACGGGGAGGACGGTAGACACATCATGGAGCCGCTCGGCCTGCACCACGTCGCCATCAACGTCGCAGACCTCGACGCTGCCGTTGACTTCTACGTCGGGATGTTGGGGTTCGGCCTGCGCAGCGACCGCCCCGACCTGGGCTTGGGCGGGGCCTGGTTCGATGTGGGGGGACAGCAGGTGCACCTCGTCGAGGGTCCGGTACCAAGAGCGCAGGGCCAGCATCTCGCCGTGCAGGTGGCGTCGGTGGACGACGCCGTAGCCGAGCTGCGACGCCGCGGCATCACCGTGAGCGACCCGATGCTGGTGGGGCCGAACCGGCAGGCCTTCCTCGAGGACCCCTCGGGCAACGGCATCGAACTGCACGAGGTGGGCACGGCGCTTTCCTGAGCGCGCCGCCACCCCCGGCGAATCAGCCCAGACGCTCGATGACGGTGGCGTTGGCCATGCCGCCACCTTCGCACATGGTCTGCAGTCCCCAGCGCCCGCCGGTGCGCTCGAGCTCGTTCACCAGGGTGGCCATGAGCTTGGCCCCCGACGCCCCGAGAGGATGCCCCAGAGCGATGGCACCGCCATTGACGTTGACTCTGGCCATGTCGGGGTGCAGCTCCTTCTCCCAAGCCAAGATGACCGAAGCGAAGGCCTCGTTGATCTCGACGAGGTCGATGTCCTCCAGCGAGAGCTTGGCTCGCTCCAGTACGGACCTGGTGGCGGGGATGGGACCGGTGAGCATCGTCACCGGGTCCACTCCGGCCAGGGCGAAGGCGTGGAAGCGAGCCCGGGCGGTGAGCCCCAGGGAAGCGGCCTTTTCCTCGCTCATGATGAGCACGGCAGCCGAACCGTCGGTGATCTGCGAGGAGTTCCCGGCGGTGACCTTGCCATCGGGCTTGAAGGCCGGCTTCAGGTTGGCCAACACCTCGACGGTGGTATCGGGGCGGATGCCCTCGTCGGACGAGAGACGCTCCTCGGTGGGCTTGCCCTCGTCGTCTTTCACCTGGAGCGGAACGATCTCTCGGTCGAAACGTCCCTCGGCGGCGGCGGTGGCCGCCAGCTGCTGGCTGCGGGCCCCGAAGGCGTCGAGCTCATCACGAGACAGGTCCCACTCATCGGCGATCATCTCGGCCGAGATGCCTTGGGAAACCAGCCCCCCCCGCTCGGCGTAGCGGCCCATGACCTGGGGCCCAAAGGGGAAGCCGAGATCGCGCACCACCGAGGAGCCCATGGGGGTATGCGTCATGTGCTCGATGCCGCCGGCGATGACCACGTCGTAGGCGCCGGCCATGACGCCCTGAGCGGCGAAGTGGATGGCTTGTTGGGAGGAGCCGCATTGGCGGTCGAGAGTGGTGGCCGGCACCGACTCGGGGAAGCCGGCGCCGAGCACGGCGTTACGCCCGATGTTCAAGGCCTGCTCGCCCACCTGCATCACGCAGCCCATGATCACGTCGTCGACCTGGGCGGGATCGAGGTCGTTGCGCTCGACCAGGGCCTTGAGCGGCTCGGCGGCCAGGTCCACGGCGTGCCAGCCCCGCAGCTTCCCGTTGCGCTTGCCGCCGGGGGTCCGAACGGCGTCGACGATCACTGCGCTGGTCATGTGCGCTCCTCTCCGTTGCCCGGGTCGCCGCCGGCGCCCGGGACCCTGCCCGACCAAAACGTGACCGTTCGGTCAAGATTCTGCCGGGGACGAGGCTACCGGGTCAATCCTCCGGGCGAGGCACCCCGGGCGCCGCGCACCTCCTCGCTAGCGTTGGGTCCCATGGCCAGGCGCATCAAGGACATGGACCGCTGGTTGGGCGACGGCGGCATGGCGCTGTTGGGCCTGGTGGGCGTGTCCCTGGGGGACTACGGCGTGGACGGGGAGGACCTCGGGTGGGTGACCGGGTCGTGGACCCCGACCAAACTGGCCTGCAACCCGCACGGCACCGCCCAGGCGGGAGTGCACGCCCTGGTGCTCGACGCCTGCATGAACTTCGCCATCAACGCCGCCCTGGCGGGGCGGGACCGGACCCGGGGCACCCTGGAGATGAAGACCGAGACCATGCGTCCGGCCAGCTCGGGCCAGCCGTACTCGCTGCGAGGCGAGGTGGTGCGCATGGCCCGGCAGGTGGCCTACGCCGAGGCGGCCAGTCGCGACGACGAGGGCCGCATCGTCAGCCGGGCCACCGGCACGTTCATGCTCCATCGCCAGGAGTCGTCGGATACCTGAGACCATGTCGCTCGAACCCCTGCCACCGTCACACGGGAGTACCGGACGCGCCGCCCTGGGCATTCCGGCGCCGCCAGCCGGTCCGGGCGTGTGCCGACGCTGTCACGGACCCACCGTCCACGGCGAGGAGTGTTGGTGCTGCCGAGCGGTGGGCCGCCTCCTCGGCCAGGCATGCGGAACCGGACTCCGGTCGGTGCCCCTGGCGCTCTGCCGGCCCGGCGACGAACTGCACGGGGCTCTGCGCCGGTACAAGGACTCGCCGGCTCTGTCGGCTCGCCGGCACTACGCCGCCTTGCTCGCCCGACTGCTCCAGGGTTTCCTCCTCCGTCACCGACCGTGCCTGGAGACAGCAGCCGGCGGATGGGACGCGCTGGCGGTGGTGCCCTCCTCGGGCCGTTCACCTAAGACCGGATCGGCACCGGGTCCCTTCAACACGGTGGTGGGGCAGGTGCCGGCGCTCGGGGCATGGCCGAGCCTGGTCCTCAGGCGCGGACCGGGCCGAGCCGGGCACATGGCCGCCGACCCTTCTGCCTTCCGTCTGGATGATGGCGCTGACGGCGATGGTGCCGCCATCAGCCGCCCACGGCGCGTTCTTCTCCTCGACGACACCTGGGTGACCGGCGCCCGGGCCCGGAGCGCGGCGGCAGCCTTGGAAGAGGCCGGCATGGTCGTCGTGGCCGTAGTGGTCTGTGGCCGGAGTGTGGATCCGGCGGCCGCCCCCCGTCTGGGCCGCTGGTGGGCCGAGCAGACGGTGGCCGGGGTCGGACGGCCGGGACGATGCTGTGCCGATCGCTGTAGAGCCTGGGCAGGCTCGGACTCAGCCGCTGTGCGGCTCTGGTCGAATGCCCAGGCGGCGTGCTGAGGAAGCCCATGCGCTTCGGAATCGCCCTGGGAAGGATGCACCCGTCCATGTTCCTCGCCGCCGCCGAGGCGGCAGACGATCTCGGCTACGAATCGCTTTGGCTTCCTGAGCACCTCGTCCTGCCCGTGGAGATGGAAGGCTCACCCTTCGCCGGTGCCGAGCATCCTCCCGTCCCACCTTCCACACCGGTGTTCGACGTCTTCGCCTATCTGGCCTTCCTGGCCGGGCGCACGCGCCGCGTGCGCCTGGGCAGCCACGTCTACAACCTGGCGTTGCGCCATCCCTTCGTAGCGGCTCGGGCCGTGCAGACCGCCGACGTGGTCTCCCGAGGCCGCATCGAGGTCGGGGTCGGGGTCGGGTGGCTACGCAGCGAGTGGGAGGCCGCCGGCTTCGACTTCTCGACGCGCGGCCCGCGCCTCGACGAGGCCCTGGCCGTGTGCAAGGCGTTGTGGACGCAGGAGCAGATCGAGCACCGTGGTCGCTTCTTCGCTTTCGACTCGGTCATGTTCGAGCCCAAGCCGATGCAGCAACCCCATCCCCCTCTGAGCATCGGAGGCGAGTCCCCGGCTGCCCTTCGCCGTGCCGCCGCCCACGACGGGTGGATCGGCCTGGAGCACACGCCCGGGTCGGTACGACGGCCGGTCGAGGTCCTTCGCGAGCTGCGCCGGGAGGCCGAGGTGTCCGATCAGCCGTTTACCGTGACCGTGGGGGGCCGGGTCGACACCGAGGACGACGTGCGGCGCTTCGCCGAGGCCGGCGTCGACCGGCTCATCGTGAGCCCCTGGGCCCGGACTCGCGAGGTACCCGAAATGTTGGCCGGCTTCGCCCGCCGCTTCTTCAGCTGAGCCCGGCGCTGGAGAAGCGGCCATCCGGGCATCCGGCTTGCCCACGCGTTGTGAGATTAGCCATACAGCGTTTGACTTCGCGCGCTTTGTGGTGTCCAATTCGTGAGCGGATCAGCAGTGGAACGGCCAGCGGGCGGCGCTGAAGCAACGCTCAAGGGGAACAGGGGGCCTCCGGGGCACATGAGACGGGCGTCGCGCGTAGCACCCCTCACCGTCGTCGTCGCCGCCGTCATCGCCGCCGCCAGCGTGGCCGGCTTCTACTCCTTCAAGAACAGTGCCGACCAGCAGGAGCGCACGCTGCTCGAGTCGGAAACCTCCCAGGCGGCCTTGTACGTGGGAACGGTCCTCTCCGAAGTGGGCTCGATCCTCGACCCGTTGGCCAGCGTGGTGTCGCTCACCAACGGCTCGCCCTCGGCCTTCACCGCCCATGCCAGGACCGTGGGCGGTGGCCTCCTCAACCTGGTGTTGGCCGAGCGCCACGGGACGACCTACCAGGTGCAGAGCGCGGTGGGCACCCGATACTCGGTCGGTCAAACCCTGTCGGCGGCGATCTCGGCCACCCTGGCCAGGGCCGGCGCCACCCTGACGCCTGCGCCGGTGAGGTTCAACGGCAAGACGACCACGGCGCTGTTCGCTCTGGGCCCGCCACTGGTGCCCTCGGGCCTGGCCGTCTTCACCGAGTTCTCCTTCAGCCCCTTCATCGCCACCGCCGTCACGGCGGCAAAGCCCTTCGAGCTGCTCAAGGCGGCCGTGTACGGTGCGCCCAAAGCCAACGAGGCGAACCTGCTGGTTGCCACCGTTCCGGCCGGTGATCTCCCTCTGCACTCGGGGGAGGTGATGGCGCTGTCCACCGTAGGCAACGCCAAGTGGGCGGTGGTGGCCGAGGCCCGCAGCCCGCTCATCGGAGCCTTCGCCCGTCAGGCGCAGTACATCATCCTGGGGCTGGGCCTCTTCGTCGCCCTGCTGGTGGGGGCCACCATCGAGGTGCTCGACCGCCGGCAACGCTACGCGGCCCGGCTGGTCGAGGAACGCACCGCCGACTTGCGCACCACCCTGAGCGACCTGCAGACGGCTCAAGAGGCATTGATCCGGGGCGAGCGCTTGACGGCACTGGGCGAAATGGCCTCGGTGATCGGCCACGAGCTGCGCAATCCGTTGGCGGCGGTGACCAACGCCCTGTACCTCTTGCGGGCCAAGCTCGGTGATCCAGCTGACCCCAACCTGGAGAAGCACCTGTCCATGGTCGAGCGCGAGACGGCCAAGGCCTCCACCCTGGCCGAGGACCTGACCGCCTTCGTCCGGCCCCGCGAACCCCAGAAGTCTGCGGTCGAGCTACCCGGCCTGGTCACCGAGGTGGTGGAGGCCACTCCGGCTCCGGCCAACGTCGTCCTCGAGGTCGAGACCGAGCCGCTGTCGGTACAGGCAGACCGCCGCCAACTGGCCGAGGTGCTCACCAACCTGGTGGCCAATGCCTACGCGGCAGTGAACGGCGGGGGAACGGTGCGGGTGGCAACTCATCGCCGAGGACAAGAAGTCGAGATGAGCGTCGAGGACACAGGGCCGGGTATCGACGCCGACCTGAGCGACCGGGTATTCGAGCCCTTCTTCACCACCAAGCACGACGGAACCGGGCTGGGGCTGGCCATCGTCCGTCGACTGGTCGAGGCGAACGGCGGCCGCGTCACATTGGAGGACGGCCTCGACGACCACGGAGCTCGGGTGGTGGTCCGTCTGCCGGTCGGGGTCTTGGAGTCGTCGTGAGGACCGACATCCTCATCGTCGAGGACGAGCCCGACGTCCGCAGCTCGCTGGCCGACATCCTCCGCCAAGCCGGCTACCAGGTGGAGGAGGCTGGTGACGGGGTCGAAGCCTTGGCCGTGCTGGCCACGCACAAGGTCGGTGCCGTACTCCTCGATCTGCGCATGCCCCGCTGCAACGGGGTGGAAGTTGTCGATGCCCTTGTCGACCCTCCGCCCATCGTGGTGGTCTCGGCCCATCAGCTGACGGATTCGGACCGGGCCCGGATGGGGCGCAAAGTGGTGGCTGTGCTGAAGAAGCCCGTGCCGCCCGCCCAGCTCCTCGACCGGCTGGCGGCAATCGTGGAGCTCACGCCCGAGCCGCGCCTTCCCTCAGCGGAGGCGCAATGAACGCCGAGCCTCTGGGGGACCTGGGACCGGTCCTGGTGGTGGACGACGACGAGAATCATCGCCAGAGTCTCATCGACGTGCTGGCCTCAGCCGGGATCCGCGGGTTGGGCGTCAAGGGTCGGGCCGAGGCGCTGACAGCGCAACTGCGCTGCGAGCCCGCCGTGGTGGTCGTCGACCACAAACTTTCCGACGGGAGTGGGATCAAGCTCGCCCGTGAGTTCAAAGAGCGCGATCCCGAAGTGCCTGTCCTCCTGCTCACCGGATACGCCTCCTTGGACACGGCCGTAGCCGCTGTGGGGCAGTTGGACGCTTACCTCATCAAGCCGGTAGCACCGGCGGCGTTCCTGCAGAGCATCCGCAACGCCTTGGCCCGCCGCGGCCTGGTGACCGAGAACCGGAACCTGGTGGAGCGGCTGCAGCGGCTGAACGCCTATCAGGCTCTGTACGATCCGCTCACGGGGCTGCCCAACCGGGCCCTGCTCGACGACCGACTGAGCCATGCACTGGCTGCCACTCGACGCACGGGCACCACCCTGGCCGTGCTCTTCGTGGACCTGGATCGCTTCAAAGTGGTGAACGACCTGTTCGGTCATCACGTGGGTGACCAGCTCCTGCGGGAGATGGCCGATCGCCTGGGCGGAGCGCGTCGGCGCTCGGACACGGTGGCTCGCTTCGGTGGTGACGAGTTCGTAGTGGTTTGTCCCGAGGTCGGGTCATCGGCATCGGCATGCCGCATCGCCGAGCACCTGTTGGCCGAGCTGGCCCGGCCGGCGATCGTGGAGGGCATCGAGCACCGCTTGACGGCCAGCATCGGCATCACCCTCACTGCAGCGGGAGGCGCGAGCCAGAGCCCCGAGACGCTGTTGCGTAACGCCGATATGGCCATGTACAGGGCCAAGGAGGGGGGCCGCGCCGACTGGGAGCTGTTCGACGAGGCCATGCACGACCGGGTGGTGGAACGCTTCGAGGTGGAACGCGGCTTGCGCGCCGGCATGGAGAGCGGAGCCCTGTCGCTGGCCTACCAGCCCATGGTGGAACTGGCCAGCAGCAAAGTGGTGGCGGCCGAGGCGCTCATGCGCTGGCACCGGGCCGGCCACGGCACCATCCTCCCCGTTTCGTTCCTGCCCGTCGCCGAAGAGTCGGGCCTCATCACGCCCATGGGGAGGTGGGTCTTCGACCGGGCTCTGTCGGACCTGTCGGCCTGGGAGCGGGCCGGACTCGTTCCCCGGGATTTTCGCCTTTGGATCAACGTGTCTTTCCGCCAGCTGGCCGATGCCGGGTTCGCCGACGAGATCGCTGAACTGCTGACCCGCTACGACCTCGCCCCCGACATGCTGGGCGTCGAGATCCTCGAAGACGCCCTGCGCCACGAGGGGTCCACCCACAGGGTCTTGCGCCAGCTACGCGACCTGGGAATCTCGATCAACCTCGACGACTTCGGCGCCGGCTACTCCAACTTGTCGTGCCTCCAGGACCTGCCCATCACCGGCTTGAAGGTGGACCGACGCTTCGTGGCCCTGTTGGACGTGGCCGGGGACACCCGGGGCGCGGCCATCGTGGCCGGGATCGTGGGATTGGGTCACGCCCTTGGGCTCCAAGTGGTGGGTGAGGGCATCGAGACCGTCGGCCAAGCGGTGGCCCTCACGGCCATGGGCTGCGAACTGGGTCAGGGGTACCACTTCGCCTATCCGGGATCGGCCCGTCAGCTCTGGGCCATGTCGGCTGAGGGCCAGCACACCTCGTTGCCGAATACC
>JASHZK010000216.1 GCA_030042575.1 Acidimicrobiales bacterium | reverse complement strand
GGACTCGGTGCCGGTCAGCTCGACCCTGACTCGTCGGGCCGGCGGCGGCGATCGTAGCTTGGGTCGGTGCGGTCCCGCCGGCTCGGCCAGTACGCGTCGGGGTCATCGCCGGCTAGCACGGCATCGGGCACCACCCGCCGATAGACGAGTTTCCACTGATTGGCCACCTTACGGAAGTAGTCCACGTACCGGCCGTGGCCGGACAGGTCAGCCGAACCGGTCGCGGCGTGGAAGGTGAAAAAAGTCTCTCCCCACGCCTCGTCGCCCTGTACAGCGAACACCGACTGCCCGAGCTGGTGATGCATGGCGCGCAAGGCGCCCGGCCCACAGATAAAGCCGGCGAACTCCCGGCCGCTCCCCTTGAAGAGGCCGTGGTCGTCATAGGAATCCTCGTCGTAGCAGGATGCTATGCGGTCCCGGTCCCCCCGATCGACGGCCGACGACAGCACGGCAACGAGCTCGGCAAGCTCGAGCTTGTCGGCCCAAGCCCATTGGCGCACGTCTGCCTGATGATCCATCGCCCTCCTTCGTTTGTTCTGTGGCCCCGCCTGCCCATCATGCTAGAGGTGCTGCTTGACAACACTACGATGTCGAAGTAATAAGGTGTTGACGCCGTCGAGGGGAGATGAAGAAAATGACGCGTCAAGCCGGCACGCTGCTGCAGTACCCGTCCAAGGGTTTTGGTCCGCCCAAGGACCGCCAGGGCCACGCCGCCTCGACATCCCTTGGCCTACCACCCGGGACCGAGGTGTTCTCGGCAGATAACCATATCTCGTTGTCCGAGGACATCTTCTATGAGCGCGCCCCCGAAGCACTTAAGGACCGCGTCCCGCGTGTCATTCATAGCGACGACGCTTGGAACCTCGCCGCCGGCGAGCGGCGGTTCCTCCCAAAAGAGTTTACGGGGGTGCTCACTCAGTACGACCCCTTACTGGGGTCGAACACGGGCGAGCTCGAAGCTCGCATGGAGCAGCTCAAAGCTGACGGAGTCACGCGGGAACTGGCTTTCCCGAACGCGCTCATGGCGCTGCTCTACTACCCGGATACCGAGGTCCGCGAGTTCTGCTTTCGCACATACAACGAATACCTCGCCGACCTCCAGGGAAGGGCTCCGGGGCGCTTCTACGGGGTCGGCCTCATCAACTGGTGGGACCCTGAGGGAGCCAGGAGGACGCTGGCCGAGTTGAAGGGCTTCGGCGTTCGGACGTTCGTGCTGCCCCTGAAGCCGGGGAACGGCCCCGATGGCCAGCCGCTCGATTACAACGGGCCGGCCTTGGCCGGTGTGTGGGAGGCCATCGAGGACTCGGGCCTTCCCATCGCGCATCACATAGGCGAGGCTCCATTGTCCGGGCCGTGCGCGACGAACATGTGCGCGGTCGGCATGATCCACAACGCGGCCTCGTTCCGAGAGATGTTCGGCCGCTACGTCTTGACCGGGCTGCTCGACCGGTATAAAAGCCTGCGGATTGGCTGGTTCGAGGGGGGCATCAACTGGGTGCCGGCGGCCATCCAGGACGCCGAGCATATGTACGCGTCGTTCCGGCACATGCTCGATACGGATCTGGAACACGACATCCGGTATTACTGGGACACGCATATGCACTCGGCCTTCATGTACGACCCGCTCGGTCTCGAGCTGGTTGACTTGATCGGCATCGACCGGATCATGTGGTCGTCGGACTTCCCCCACAACGAGAGTACGTTCGGATACTCGGAGAAATCCCTGGCCGCGGTCGTTGATGCCCTCGGCCCTGAGAACGCGGCGCGGGTAGTCAGCGCCAACGTTGTTGAATTCCTCGGTCTGCCGTCTTGACCGTCGCCGGGACCCTCGCCGAAGTGGCCGACCTCGGTCGGATGCAACGCGACCGTTGGACCAAGCTGCAGACGGCCATGGTCGAGCAGGCCGTTGACGCCCTCGTCCTCCTCGGCAACAGCAATGTCTCCTACGCGACAGGCGAGAGCTGGCCGCTCGCCGACCCTGGCCAGGCCAACGTGGAGCGCCCGGTGGCGGTCGTCATCTCCGAGGACGACTGGCCGCATCTGTTCACGTCGTTCCCGGAAGCTGCGGAGCGCGACCTGGGACTCCCCGAGAGCCATCTCCACGGACCGATGTATCTGGAGTTTGACGAGAGCGCCGAGGCCTTCGGCCGGGTGCTCTCCGAGCTGGTGCCCGAAGACGGAAGAATCGCCATCGACGAGCTGCCCGGCTCGCTGCGCCGGACCTGCGAGCTCTTCTTTTGGAATAGCACACCGGCGAGCGCGGACGATGTGATCGGCGCCTGCAAGCTCGTGAAGACGCCCGACGAGCTGCGACTGCTGCGGACGGTCCTACACATGACCGAACAGGCGATCGCCCCCGTGCAAGCGGCGCTGGTACCGGGCACCCGCCAGACCGAGCTCACCGCCCGCTTCCTCCGAGCTGCCTTTGAGCTCGGGGCGCAGGCCAACATCCTCGACGCGATCTGGCAGGTCATGCCGGCACGCCTGGCCGACGGACCCTGGACCACCCACGCCGGCGTCGCCTGCCCCCTCCTCACTACCGAGCGGGAGCTGCGACAGGGCGACGTGCTCTGGGTGGACACCGGGATCAGCTACGCCGGATTTGCATCAGACTTCGGCCGCACATGGGTGGTCGGCACCGAGCCGACGGCCCGCCAACAAGCGCAGTTCCGCGCCTGGCGGGAGATCCTCGACGCAGTTCTCGCCGTCACCCGAGCCGGGGCCACCGGCGCGGATCTGACCGGCGCCGCCCGGGCTGCCAGCGGCGGCGGCCAAAGGCCATGGATGGAGCACTTCTACCTCGGCCACGGCCTCGGCGTGGAGAGCGCCGAGGCGCCCTTCATCGGAACGGACCTCGGCGACGCTTACGACGAGCGGCAGGTCCTCGCCGCCGGCATGGTGCTCGTCCTCGAGCCGCTCGTCTGGGACGAAGGAGCCGCTGGATACCGTGCCGAGGAGGTCATTGCCATCACCGACGACGGCTACATTCCGTTGACGGACTACCCATACGATCCCTATGGCGACTGAAGTCCTGGCTGACGACAGGGCCCTGCGAGAGGCCCGTCGACGACGGGCGCTGGCTGCCATGGAGGCGCACGACATCGACGCCCTGCTGCTCGGTCGCGAGGCAAACGCCCGCTACGTAGCCGGGGCCCAGCGCCTGTGGACGGCCGGTTCCCGCCCCTTCGGGCCAGGCTGTGTGTTCGTCCGGGCCACCGGCGCCATCCACCTCGTGAGCACATGGGACGAGGGCATACCGGACGACATCCCCCATGAGCACCTCTTCGGCATCACTTGGAACCCCGGGAAACTCCTGGCCTGGCTCACCAGCATCGAAGGGCTGGATCAGGCCGGCCGCATCGGCACGGACTCGCTCACGCCCCGCTTCGCCACGCTGCTATCGAAGTTCTTCCCCAGCGCTGACCTCGTCGACGCCGAACCGGCGCTCGAGGCGGCCCGGCGCATCAAGACGCGGGAAGAGGTCGACGCCATCCGCGCCTCGATATCGGTGGCGGAGACCGCCTTGGAGGCTGCGCGGTCCGAGCTCGCGCCAGGCGTCTCGGAGCGGCATCTGGCGGCGGTGTTCATGGAGGCGATGGCGCGCCAAGGGGTCACCACCCCAGCCATCCAGCGCGTGGCGTGGATCTCGTCGGCGCCACGCGGCCAGGGCCCGGACGCCGCTCGGGTGGCCCAGTGCGGGGATCTGGTGGTGCTCGAGGCCGCCGTGATGGCGGCCGGGTACAGCGGGGAGGTCGGTCGGACCTGGCCTGTCGGACAGAACTCTGTGGACGTCGCCACCAAGGACCTCTACGGGCGGGCGGACGACCTACGGCGCCACCTGCTCGACGCCTGCCGTCCGGGTGCGTCCTGCGCCGGACTCCTCGCCGCCTACGAAGACGGCGGCCATCCTCTGCCGCCCTTCCCGATCGCGTCCGGGCTCGGGCTCGGTTTCGACGTACCGGTCGTCACCCGACAGCTCCCGAACACAGCCGCTCAAGAGAGGCTTGAGCCCGGGATGGCACTGACGGTCAGTGCATACGTGGCCGGCCAGGATGGCCGGGGGATCTTGCACAAGGAGGCCGTCCTAGTGACCCCCGATGGCCCCGAAGTGCTCACGTCCGCTCCGTACTGGTCGACTTAGCCCTACTCGCCGGCCAGAATCCGACCAGATACAACGATCCGAGCCAGGGAACAGGAGCCATGACGAAGAACCTGCAGTCCGACCCCGAAGAAGCCCTTCTGTACGTGAAGGACCCGGCCACCAAGATCGCTACCATCACACTCAACCGACCCGAGCAGCTCAACGCCCCGACGGTCGGAATGCGGCTCCGCTATGCCCGCCTGCTCGACCTGGCGAACGTCGACGATGACGTGAAGGTCATCGTGATCCGAGGCGTCGGCGATGACTTCGGTTCGGGGGCCGACCTGCCGGAGCTGGCAGCGCTCATGGCCGAGTCACCCGAGGCGGCGATCCGGGAGGAGCTCGGGCTCGACGGCGCCGATGTCACCTATCCGCCCCGGCGGTCTTACCGGGCTGGTGCGACTCTCGGCCAGTGGTATGCCGATCCCCGCTCAGGGTGCCGCACCCTGCAGGACTTCAAAAAGATCAGCATCGTTGAGGCGAAGGGTTACTGCTATGGCTGGCACTTCTACCAGGCCGCAGATGCCGACCTCGTGATCGCGTCCGACGATACCCTTTTCGGACACCCCGCCTTCCGCTACGTCGGCTGGGGTCCGCGCATGTGGGCGTGGGCCATGATGATGGGCATACGGAAATTCCAGGAGATGGTCTTTACAGGCCGTCCGTTCTCCGCCAAAGAAATGTACGAATGCAACTTCGTGAACAGCGTCGTCCAGCGTTCCGAACTCGAGGGTGAGGTGGCGAAGTACGCAACGGCCTGCTCCCTATCTCGGCCCACCGACGCCGTCGTGATGCAGAAGGCGTTCTTCCAGATGATGAAGCAGTTCCAGGGCGAGTACATGGGCAGCATCATGAGCGCATTCCTCGAGTCGATGGGTGGAGGTGTGCGGCCCGACCGCCAGGACCTCATGCTCGGTGTCGATGTCTACGATTCGGGACTGAACAAGGCGGTCAAGGTGAACGACAACCAATACCCGCCCGAGTTCCGCCTGAGCAAGTCGGGCCGCACGAAGGCTCAGTGATCATCCGAGATGCCGCAGATCGAAGCACCGCTGACGGGCTGGTCGGTCGTCGACCTCTCGACGGGAATCGCCGGGGGCTACTGCACGAAGATCCTGGCCGAAGGGGGAGCCCAGGTCGTCAAGGTCGAGCCACCCACCGGTGACCCCCTGCGGGCGTGGTCGGCTTCCGGTGCCGAGATTCCCGATGGCGAGGACGGTGCGCTCTTCCAGTTCCTGGCCGCCTCGAAGCGAAGCGTCGTGGCCGACCCAGCCGATACCACGGCCACAGCCGACCTGCACGCACTCCTCGATAACGCCGACGTGGCCGTGTGCTCCCCGGGACCAACACCGAGCGAACTGGACCCCCTCCACCCTGGCGCGCTCCTCCGCCGCCACCCGCACCTTACGGTGACGTCGATCACCCCGTTCGGCCTCGAGGGTCCTTGGCGGGACCGCCCCGCCACGGAGTTCACTTTGCAGGCGTGGTCGGGAGGAGTCATCGGCCTCGGTCGCGGAGATCCTGACCGGGCGCCCGCCTTCGTGGGCGGCCAGGTCGGCGAATGGCTGGCCGGCGCCTACGGTGCCGTAGGCACGTTGGTCTCCCGCATGCGCCAGGAC
>JASHZK010000215.1 GCA_030042575.1 Acidimicrobiales bacterium | reverse complement strand
ACGGCCCACAGGTTCTCGAAGAGGTAGCGGTCGATCTCGAGGCCGGCCGCCTCGGGGAGCAGTTCCCGGAGCTCGGCCACCCCCAGCGTGGTGGCGAGCCACCGGTAGGCCTCCCGGCCGGGCGCCCACAGCCCCACATTGGCGTTGCCGCCCTTGTCGCCCGAGCGGGCGCCGAACACGGCGCCCAGCGGCACCCGCCTGACCGGTCCCCGGTCGTGGGCTGGCGACCGCCCGGCGTACGGCTCCCGACAGGTGGCGCCGCTGGTCACAGGGTCCGGTCCCCCGGCAGTGGTCAGCGGTGGCGCCAGCGGCACCGCCAGGTGCCGGCCGTCGTCGAGGACCGCCACCGGCCTCACCAGGTCGGCTGGGACGAGCGTCGGCCAGTACACGCCGTAGGCGCTGGCATCGGCGGGGGGAGAGGTCAGATGGAAGCCGGGGTAGCTGGCCAGGGCCAGCTCGATGACCGTCCCGGAGAAGCGCCGTCCCACCTTGTCCGAGTCGGGATCCTTGGCCACCACCCGCAGCTCGGCCGAGGCCGATTCCTCGCTGGAGGCGTCGGGACGGTCGCTGCGCACCAGGCGGAACTCGAGCTCGGCCGGCCCGCTGTCACCGAAGCGCTTCTCGAGCGTGCGCCGGACCAGGTCGGCCTTCTCCTCGATGTCGAGCCCGGTGAGCACGAAGGTCATGGCGTTCCTGAAGCCGCCGAGCAGGTTGCCCGCCACCTTGGCCATGTCGGGTCCGGGCCGTCCGCGCACAGCCGAGATGCCCACGCGGTCCGGGCCCAGCTGCTCGACACGGATGGTGGAGAAGTCCGCCACCACGTCGGGATTGGCATAGAGCGGCCCGGCGATCTCGTAGAGCAGTTGGGCGGTGACGGTGCCCGCCGTCACCTCGCCGCCGGTGCCCGGATGCTTGGTGATCACGCAGGAGCCGTCGGCCGCCAACTCGGCGATGGGGAAACCCGGGTGCTCGAGCCCGGGCACCTCGGTGAAAAAGGCGTAGTTCCCCCCGGTGGCCTGGGCCCCGCACTCGATGACGTGTCCGGCCACCACGGCACCGGCCAAGGCGTCGAAGTCGGTGCGCCCCCAGCCGAAGTACCAGGCTGCCGGTCCCACCACCAGGGCGGCGTCGGTGATGCGCCCGGTCACCACCACGTCGGCGCCGGCGCTCAGGGCCTCGGCCACGGCGAAGCCGCCCAGGTAGGCGTGGGCGCTCACCAGGGGCCCGGGTGCCTCGCGCAGGGGCCGGCCGGTGTCGAGGTGAGCGAGGTCGTGGCCCTCCTCGAGCAACCGCTGGACGGTTTCGGTGACGTCGTCGCCCTCGACGTGAGCCACCGAGAGCTCGAGACCGAGACCGGACACGAGCTCCCGCAGCCGTTCGGCCAGCCCCGCCGGGTTGAGCCCGCCGGCGTTCGACACCACCTTGATGCCGCGCTGGGCGCAGGTTCCGAGCACCTCCTCCATCTGGCGGTAGAAGCTGGTGGCATATCCGAGGGTCGGGTCGCGCCGGCGGCCCTTGGCCAGGATGAGCATGGTCAGCTCGGCCAGGTAGTCACCGGTGAGCACGTCGATGGGCCCGTCCTCGACCATCTCGCGCGCCGCCGAGAAGCGGTCGCCGTAGAAGCCCGAGCAGTTGGCCACCCGCAGCCGCGACTTCGTCGGGCCGCCGCTGGCGCCCGAACGGTTCACGTCTCTTCCTCGACCACCACCAGCAGGCGCCCCGCCTCGACCTGGTCACCGGCGGCCACGTGCACCTCGGCCACCGTTCCTGACACCGGGGAGTGGACCTCGTGCTCCATCTTCATGGCCTCGATGGCCACCAGCGTGTCGCCCTCTTCGACCTGGTCGCCTTCACCCACGTGCACCTTGGCCACCGTTCCCGGGAGCGGCGCCACCAGCGACCCCGCCCCCAGGCGCGAACCCGGGAGCGGGAATCGCTCGATCTCCTCGAGGGTCGAGGCGCCCTCGGGACCGTCGACGTAGAAGAGCCTGTCCACCTGCTCGACCTGGTAGCGGCGCTCCACGCCGTTCACCGCCAAGGTCACCGCCCCGGGTCGGGTCCGCACCACCTCTATGTCATGGCGCTCCTGGCCGTCGACCTCCAGCCGCCAGCGCCCGCCGCGCTCCAAGCGGTAGCCGACGGTGACGGTGTGCGCCGCGGTCCGGAACTCGCTGTGCTCGAGACCGGCCGGGTTGTTGCGCCAGCCCGAGGGCATGAAGCCGAGGACCTTGGCCTGCTGGCGGCGGCCGGCTTGGGCGGCCAGCGCCGCCGCCAGGGCGTGCAGCGGCCGGGCCTCGGGCCCGCCCAGGGGCGCCCCCATCTCCGCCGGGTCGTGGCGCTCGAGGAATGCGGTGTCGATGGCCCCTTCCAGGAACTCGGGATGGCGCAGGATCCGCACCAGGAGGTCCCGGTTGGTCACCGGCCCGTGGATCCGGGCCCCGGCCAGGGCCCCGGCCAGTCGCCGGGCTGCCTCGGCCCGGGTCGGGGCGTGGGCGATGACCTTGGCCAACATGGGGTCGTAGTAGGGGCTGATCTCCGATCCGGTCTCGAATCCGCTGTCGACCCGCAGCCCGTCGTCCCCCGCAGGCCAGGCCAGGCGGTGCAGACGCCCGGCTGAGGGTCGCCAGTTCTCGGTGGCGTCCTCGGCGTACAGCCGCACCTCGATGGCATGGCCGTCGAGGTGGGCCGAGCGCGCCTCGGCGGGCAGGGGGTGACCCTCGGCGATGCGCAGTTGCAGGGCGACCAGATCGAGCCCCGTCACCATCTCGGTCACCGGGTGCTCCACCTGAAGCCGGGTGTTCACCTCCAGAAAGGCGAAGCTCCCGTCGGGGAGGAACAGGAACTCGACGGTTCCGGCGTTCACGTATCCGATGGCCCGGGCCGCGGTCACGGCTGCTTGGCCCAGCCGCTCCCGCAAGACCGCATCGACAACCGGCGACGGTGACTCCTCCACGATCTTCTGGTGCCGGCGCTGGATGGAGCACTCGCGCTCGAACAGGTGCACGATCGTGCCCTGGGTGTCCCCGACGACCTGCACCTCGATGTGGCGGGGACGCCGCACGTAGGGCTCGATGAACACGGTCCCGTCGCCGAAGGCCGACGAGGCCTCGCGTCGGGCCGAGGCCAGGGCGCCGGCCAGGGCGTCGAAGTCGGGCACCACTCGCATGCCCCGGCCACCCCCGCCGGCCGAGGCCTTGACCAGGACGGGCCAGCCCATCTCCG
>JASHZK010000024.1 GCA_030042575.1 Acidimicrobiales bacterium | reverse complement strand
CCCGGCGGCGGCCCGTGGTCCTGGCCGTGGGGGTCGCCCTGGCCAGCTTGCTGGCGGTGGGCGGCGCCCACGCCTACCTCGTCCAGGGTCAGGTTCGCCTGGCCCGCCTCGAGCAGCAGCTGACCGCCGCCCAGAACCAGCAGCAGGACCTGCAAGTGCAGGTGGCCAGCCTGGAGGACCCTTCCCAGGTCGTCACGCAGGCCGAGCAGGAGGGCCTGACCGTGCCTGAGAAGGTCACCGATCTCCCGCTCGTGGGCGCCGGGGCGTCGACGAGCTCCGTCCCCGGGCGGTGAGTCCGGGCACCGCCACCCGAGCGCCCTCTCGGCCGCGCGGCTTCGAACGCCGACGGCCGCGTCCAGGGCGACGCCCGCCGTCACTTGCCCGACGGCCCGGAGACGTGCCGTTCCGGCGGATGCGGGCCATGCGGCTGCTCATGTTGCTGTGCTTCGCCGGGTTGGGATTGCGGTTGGTAGCGGTTCAGGGCTTTTCCGGCGGCCGCTACTCGTCCATCAGCGCGGCCGAGGTCACCTCCACGGTGACCGTGCCGGCGACGCGCGGCACCATCTACGACCGCGACGGCGCCGTGCTGGCCATGTCGGTTCCCACCTCGACGGTGGTGGCCGACCCCTTCCTCATCGCTTCTCCGGTGCACGAGGCGCAGACCCTGGCCCCCCTGTTGGGCCAGCAGCCCACCGCCCTGGCCGGCGAGCTCAGCCAGCATTCGGGCTACGTGGTGCTGGCCCGCCAAGTCGACGAGACGACCACGCAGAGGATCGAGCAGCTCGGACTGGACGGCATCAACCTGTTGCCTTCCACCGAGCGCATCTATCCGGCCGGATCGCTGGCTGCTTCGGTCATCGGGCAGGTGAACGCCGCCGGCGACGGTGACTCGGGTCTCGAGTACCAGTACAACAGCCTCCTGGCCGGCCGATCCGGCAGCGAGGAGCTCCAGCAAACCCCCGACGACGTCCCTCTGCCCGGAGCCAGTGACGGCCGAGCCGCCGTTGCCGGCACCGGGCTCGAGCTGACCCTGGACGAGCAGTTGCAATACGTCACCGAGCAGTCGCTCGGAGCCGAGATCCGGGCGTCGCACGCCAAGAGCGGCATAGCCATCGTCATGAACAGCCACACCGGTGCCATCCTGGCCATGGCCAATTTGGTCGCCCCCTCCGCCCAGAGCTCCGGCGGCGGCTCCTCCACCTCGGCTTCGGCGAAGTTGGAGCAGGCGCCGCAGAATGATGCGTTGACCCAGGTCTACGAGCCCGGATCGGTGTTCAAGCTGGTCACCTTCTCGGCCGCGCTGGAGGACGACCTCATCGAGCCCCAGGAGGTCTTCACGGTGCCCCCCAGCCTCACGATCGACGGATGGCTCTTCCACGACGACGAGAGCCACCCGACCGAGGAGATGACCGCCACCCAGATCCTGGCCCAGTCCTCGAACCTGGGGACGATAGAGATCGCCAGCCGGCTCGGAGCCGACCGCCTGGCCGCCCAGGTCACCGCTCTGGGCTTCGGGCAGCCCACCGGCCTCGATTTCCCCGGTGAGTCGGCCGGACTGGTCGAGTCCGACCCGGCCGACTGGTCGGAGGCCAACATGGGATCGTTGCCCATCGGCCAGACCGACGCCGTGACCGCCCAGCAGGTACTGGACATGGTGAACACGATCGCCACCGGCGGCGTGTTCGTCCCACCGCAGCTGGTGCAGGCCACCGTCGGTTCCGACGGCAAGGTGCGGGCCGTTCCCCGGGAGTCCACCCACCGGGTGATCAGCGCCTCGGTGTCCTCCGAGCTCACCCAGATGATGGAGCAGGTGGTCCAGGACGGCACGGCCGTGGACGCCGGTATCCCCGGTTACGTCGTGGCCGGCAAGACCGGGACCGCCCAGGTGCCCGACACGACGGGGGGTGGGTACCTGCCCGGTGCCTACATGGCCACCTTCGCCGGCTTCGCCCCGGCCCAGGACCCGGTTCTGAGCGCCATCGTGGTCCTCGACCAGCCCACGCCCGTCTACGACGGCGGCCTGGTGGCCGCCCCGGCGTTCGCCCAGATCATGGGATACGCCCTGCACCGTTACGGTGTACCGCCTTCGCAGCCTGCCGAAGCGGCAGCCGCCCACACCGACGCCGTGCCCCTGGGAGCCACCCCACCGGCGGTGGGCGAGAGCCGCCCTACTACGATCGGCGCCAGCCCCGGCTCCACCACGGGTACACCGTGACCGCGCCGGACCTCCGACTGTGCGCATGGACCGGTTGCTCAAAGGAGTCGAGCTCACAGATGTCCGTGGGGACCTCGCCGCTACCGAGGTGAGCTCCGTGGCGCTCGACAGTCGTCGGGTCGAGCCCGGCGCCCTGTTCTGTTGCCTGCCGGGACGGCACTTCGACGGGCACGACTTCGCCGCCGCCGCTGTGTCGGCCGGGGCCGCCGGCCTGCTGACCGAGCGCGTCCTGCCCGTCGACGCCCCGCAGGCGGTGGTGGCGCCGGGCACGGTTCGCCCGGTGATGGCACGGTTGGCCTCCACCCTCTACGGACGTCCAGCCGACGCCCTGCTCAGTGTGGGGGTGACCGGGACCAACGGCAAGACCACGGTCACACATCTGCTGGCGGCCGTTCTCGAGGAGCACGGGCTGCCCTGCACGGTGGTGGGCACCCTCGACGGATCCCGTACCACCCCCGAAGCCCCCGATCTCCAGCGGCTCCTGGCCCGAGCGCGCCGACAGGGGAAGCAGGCCCTGTCCATGGAGGTGTCGTCGCACGCCCTCACCGAGAGCCGGGTCGACGGCATCCGGTTCGCGGCCGCCGTCTTCACCAACCTGAGCCCCGAGCATCTCGACCATCACGGGACGATGGAGGCGTACTTCTCCGCCAAGGCCTCGCTGTTCACCCCGGAACGCGCCGCGCTGGGTGTCGTCAACGCCGACGACGACTGGGGACGGAGGTTGCTCCACGACGCGGCCATCCCCATGGTCAGCTTCGCCGCCTCCGACGCTTCGGATGTCACCTCGTCCCGGGAGGAGACCACTTTCACCTGGCGCCGGCGGCGGGTGAGCATGCGGTTGGCCGGTGTGTTCCAAGTGGCCAACGCACTGGCCGCCGCTACTGCCGCCCTGTCGCTCGGCGTTCCCGAGGACACGGTGGTCGCCGGACTGGGTCGGGCTCGGGCCGTGCCCGGCCGCTTCGAGGTCGTGGCGGGCGACGCCCCCTTCACGGTGGTGGTCGACTACGCCCATACTCCCGACGGCCTGCGTACCGCTCTGCACAGCGCTCGCCGATTGGCGGGGGAGCGCCGGGTGCTGTGCGTCTTCGGGTGCGGTGGTGGCCGTGACCGCAGCAAACGTCCGGTCATGGGGGCGGTGGCGGCCGCCGGTGCCGAGGTGGTGGTGGTGACGTCGGACAACCCGCGCTGGGAGGACCCGGTCACCATCATCGACGAGATCGTGTCCGGCATCCCCTCCCAGTCGTCGGAGTCCGGCACCGGGACGGCCTCGGTGAGCGTCGAGCCCGATCGCCGCCGGGCCATCTTCCTCGCCCTGGAGGCAGCCCGCCCCGGCGACGTGGTGCTCCTGGCCGGAAAGGGCCACGAACAGTCCATCGAGATCGCCGGGCAGCAGCTGCCTTTCGACGACCGTCTGGAGGCGGCCGCCGCCGTTTCCGCCCTGAGGAGAGGAGCTGGCTCGTGATCTCGCTCATGTCCTCGGGCGGCTTCGCCCTGTGGGTGGCCGGGCTGGGCACTCCGCTGCTCATCGTCTGGCTCTCCCGTTTGCGCATCGGCCAGCAGATCCGCACCGACGGGCCCTACATGCACCTGGCCAAGGCCGGCACCCCCACCATGGGCGGCCTGTCCATCGTGGCCGCCATGGTGGTCGGCTGGATACTGGCGCACTTCGTGGCCCACGTGAACTTCACGCGCCCCGCCTTGTTGGTGATCCTGGTCACGGTGGCCGCCGGTGCCGTGGGCATGGTCGACGACTGGATCAAAGTGCGGCACCGCCGCAGCCTGGGGCTCAACAAGCGGGGCAAGTTCGGGGCCCTGGTGGTGATCGCCATCGGCTATGCCGTCGCCTCCGAGAAGTGGGCCGGCGTCGACACCCACCTTTCGTTCACCCGTTGGAACTCGTTCGGCATCCAGCTGGGACCGGTGTGGTGGGTGGTGTGGGCCACCTTCGTGGTGGTGGGCACGGCCAACGCCGTCAACCTCACCGATGGCCTCGACGGGCTGGCCTCGGGGTCCGCCACCATCTGTTTCGCCATCCTGGCCATCATCGGCTACTGGCAGTTCCGTCACTACTCGATCTACCGAGTGAGCTCTGCTCTGGACCTGGCCCTGGTGGCGGTGGCTCTGGCCGGCGCCTGCCTCGGCTTCCTGTGGTGGAACGCGGCGCCCGCCCGCATCTTCATGGGGGACACGGGATCCCTGGCCGTGGGCACGGGACTGGCGGCGCTGTGCCTGGAGATGAACCTGCAGCTGTTGCTGCCCGTGATCGGTGGGCTGTTCGTCATCGTCACGCTGTCGGTGGTCATCCAGGTGGTGAGCTTCCGGGTCTTCGGACGCCGCGTGTTCCGCATGGCCCCGCTGCACCATCACTTCGAGCTGGTGGGGTGGCCCGAGACGACCGTCATCGTGCGGTTCTGGATCCTGGGGGGACTGTTCGCCGCCCTCGGCCTCGGCCTCTTCTATGCCGACTTCCTGTCCGCCACCTCGCTGCACTGAGGGCACGGCCTTGGGACGATCTGGCGTGCTGGTCTACGGCTTGGGGATGAGCGGCCAGGCGGTGGTGCGCCACCTGCTGGCCGAGGGCACGCAGGTGGTGGCGGCCGACGACGACGCCGGGGAGGCCCCTCGCCGTGCGGCCGCCGAGCTCGGGATCGAGCTGGTGGCGGCACCCAGTCCGGCGACGGTGGCCGACCTGTGCGCCGGCGTGGACGAGGTCGTGGTCAGTCCCGGCGTGCCCGCCCGTCACCCGCTGTTCACCATGGAGACGGCCACGCCGGTGATGGGCGAGATCGAGATGGCGTGGCGCCGAGCTCGTGTCCCTGTGGTGGCCGTGACCGGAACCAACGGCAAGACCACGATCGTCACCATGGTCACCGCCATGCTCGAGGCTTCGGGGCGCCGGGCGGTGGCGGCCGGCAACATCGGCGTGCCCCTGTTCGACGCCGTCTCCGGCGACGCCGAGGTGCTGGTGGTCGAGGTCTCGTCGTTTCAGCTGGCGCTCACCTCTACGTTTCGTCCGGCCGTGGCCGCCTGGTGCAATTTCTCTCCCGACCACCTGGACTGGCATCCTTCCTTGGAGCACTACCGCCGGTCCAAGGCCCGCTTGTGGGTCAACTCCCGTGCCGGCGACGTCGTGGTGGCCAACGCCGAGGACCCGGTGGTGTGGGCCGAGAGCGAGGTCCCGAGGCGGGCCGGGGCCAGGCGGGTGAGCTTCGGGCTCCAGCGGGGTGACTTCCGTGTGGACGACGGCGTCCTGGTGGGTCCCTCGGGAGCGCTGTGTCGCGTCGAGGAGCTGGCCCGGCCGTTCCCGCACGAGATGGCCGACGCATTGTGCGCGCTGGCCACGGCGTCGGCCGCGGGAGCCGAGGCCGAGGGGTGCCGGCGCGCCCTGGTCGAGTACCGCGGACTCCCCCATCGGCTCGAGCTGGTGAGGGAGGCTAACGGGGTGCGGTTCTACGACGACTCCAAGGCCACCACACCGGCAGCGGTGGTAGCCGCCGTGGAGGGCTTCGAATCGGTGGTGTTGGTGGCCGGGGGCCGCAACAAGGGGATCGACCTCTCCCCTCTGCGCACCCTGGCCTGGCGGCTCAAAGCCGTGGTCGCCATCGGCGAAGCGGCGCCAGAGCTGTCCGCCCTCTTCGCCGACCTGTGCGCGGTCAAGACAGCCTCGACCATGAGCGAGGCGGTTGGCGCCGCTCGGGACCTGGCTCGACCCGGTGACGCCGTGGTGCTGTCGCCCGCCTGCAGCTCCTTCGACTGGTACACCTCGTATGCCGAGCGGGGGGACGACTTCGCCCGTTGCGTGTGGGCCCTGCCCGTGGGCGAGCGACAGGGGAGCCGGTGAGCTCGTCGCCCTCGCCCCGGCGCCGGCCGTCTGGCGCGGCTCCGGCCGCCCGCCCGGCGCTGACCCTGGTGCGCGCCGACGCGGGAGCGAACGTCCCCCGGCGGAGGGTCGGTGCCGAAAGCCTGAGGACGCGTACCGCCCTGCTCTGGATCATCGGAGCGTTGTGCGCAGTGGGTCTCGTCATGGTTCTGTGTGCCTCGGCCTACACCTCCCTGGTCGAATACGGTTCGGTCTGGTACATCTTCGAGCGGCAGGTGTTGTGGATGGCCCTGGGCGCCATCGCCCTCTACGGGACGTCACGCCTCGACTACGACCGCTGGCGTCGTCTGCGGGTGCTCTTCCTCCTCGGTGGCATGGGGCTGCTCGTGGCGGTGCTGGTTCCCGGCGTCGGTGTCACGGCGGGGGGATCGAGCCGGTGGATCGGCGTGGGGCTTCTTCGCATCCAGCCCTCGGAGACGATGAAATTGGCTCTGGCTGTCTTCGCCGCCGACCTGCTCACCCGGAGGGCCGACCGGATGGACCAGACGCGACGGGTCGTCGTTCCGCTGATGCTGGTGCTCTCGGTGGCGGCGCTGTTGGTCCTGGCCCAGCCCGACATGGGGACGGCCGTCGTCATGGTGTGCATCACCTTCGGCTTGTTGTTCGCCGGCGGTGTCCGGTTCCGTCCCATGCTCAAGGTGCTGGGCGCCACGGCCGGACTGGCCGTGATCGTGGGCCTGGCCGACCCCTACCGGCGGTCGCGCCTGCTCTCGTTCATCGATCCCTTCGCCCACGCCCAGGGATCGGGGTATCAGGTGGTGCAGTCGCTGGTGGGGCTGGGCTCGGGCCGGCTCTTCGGCCTCGGGGTGGGTGCCGGACGGGCCCAGTGGGGGCTTCTCCCCAATGCCCACACCGACTTCATCTTCTCTGTCATCGGCGAGGACGGCGGACTGGTGGGGGCCTTGGCCGTGATCGGGCTCTTCCTCGCCTTGGCCTGGCTGGGACTGCGAACGGCGGCCCGGGCCCCGGACCGTTTCGGGGCCCTCATGGCCGTCGCTGTCACGTGTTGGATCTCCTCGCAGGCCGTCATCAACATCGGGGCGGTGATCGGCCTGCTCCCGGTGACGGGCATCCCGCTCCCCTTCATCTCCTTCGGAGGGTCGTCGCTGGTCGTGACCATGGTGGCGGCCGGCATCCTGCTCAACGTCGCCGGGCACGAGCGCATCCCCCCGTCCTCGGGGCCGTCGGG
>JASHZK010000005.1 GCA_030042575.1 Acidimicrobiales bacterium | reverse complement strand
ACTCGGCCATTCCCGGCAAGTCCTTGACCTCCTCAGCGTCGTCAACCACCTCCACTACCTCGACGACCCCCCCGACGACGATCCCACCGGTCACCAAGCCCACCTCCCTGGCCTACACCGGGGCCGGAAACGGACTGCGCGACGTACTGGTGGCCGGAGTGCTGATGGTGCTGGCCTCGTTCGCCTTGGTCGTTCTCGACGGCACGCTGCGCTCGAGGAAGGGCCTGCTCCTCCGTCACCGCAGCAGACCGGGCTCGAAGCTCTTCGGCTCCAAGCGCTGAGGCATCAACGATCGATTAGCCCGCACCGGACCTCGCTGGGCGCCCACGACTCCTGGCTCATCAGCATTGCCAGGGACTCAGGACCTCCGCCCACAGATCCTCGAAGTGGCGCACCATTGGTTCGACCGGGTACTTCGACGCAGCGCGAGCCGCATTGGCCCCGAGCTCGGCGCGGAGCTCTGGATCGTCGAGAACACGCTTCATTGCGTGGTACAGGGCATCGACGTCGCCCACCGGCACCATCACCCCGTCTACTCCGTCCTCCATCAAGATGCGCGGGCCGTCCGTCGCTGCCGCCACCACCGCCTTCCCCGCTGCCATCGCCTCGAGTACGGCCAAGCCGAACGATTCGGCGTGCGACGGGTGGACGATGACGTCGGAGGCGGCCACCACGTCTTCTTTGAGGGGGGACCTGACGTCCCCGGGCATGAGGAGATGCTCACCGAGCTCGTAGCGTCGGCACAGTTCCTCGATGCGGTGCCAGTACGGCCCATGGCGATCAGCCGGCCCGCACATGACTCCGTAGATCCCGCTTCGCTCTGCGCAGAGTCGCCCCAGGGCCTCGACGAAATCGGTTTGCCCCTTCATGGGCTCGATTCGAGAGACAACCGTCGCCACCAGAGCGTCCTCGGACACGCCGAGGGCGGCGCGCCCGCGCCGGCGGTCGCCGCTGGCGCACTTGACGAGATCGACGCCGGGCGAGATGACCGAGCTCGGCACCCCGGGGAACTCCACACTTCGCTGCCGAGCGCCGGTCGACGTGAAGACGATATGACTCGGGCACAGATGTCGCAGGGCTCGGACGGCAAGCTTCTCTTCACGCGATCGCGGTCGCAGTGGCGAGTGAATGTGCCACAGTACCGGCCTGTGCGTCAGGCGCCCGGCGATGGCCGCGTACAGGAGTGCGGAGTTCTCGCTGGCGTGGATCAGGGTGACGGCCTGGGATCGCACCACCGAGCGCAGGCCGGTGGCCACGTCGATGACGTTGCCAGGCGAGCGCAGGCGAGTGCGAGGAAAAGAGTAGGCAGGGGTCCCCCTCACCCGTACCTGTTCGGGCCACCGCCCTTCAGACAAGCACGCCAGCACCGGCACGAACCGTTGCCGGTCGACCCCTTCGATGAGCTCGTCGATCACCGTCGACGCACCGGCCAGCTCCTCGTAGCCGACACTGTCCACCAACAGGACCCGGGGGGCGGCCGACGAGACCGTGGGCTGGGCGCCGCCGGCCGGCTCGGAGGCTGCCACGCCCCTAAGAGTCACCAGGATGTAGGCGAGCACCGTGGGCAGGTGCCGACATGGCTCGAGGATAGTGTGGGGGACTTCCAGCTGAAGCCGGCCGAAGCAACAGCACGTCATGGGCCGGGCCACGCCCTGATACTGCGCCGGAGAGGGGTTGCGCCGACGGGTGGGGAGTCACCGGGCGCCGGGCTCCGGGGAGGCTGTTGACCGTCGGGAACTCATCAATCTTGGCGATGTGCCCGCCCGGTGCTTTTGACCAACATGGGCGTGACGACCTCGCGCTCAGGGGTCGGCCGGAATTGCGCAACGGGGGGGCAGATGCTTCGCAGGATCTCGCAGATCGGAACCATCGGTGGCGTCGGGGTGCTTCTCACCATGCTCCTGGCCGGTGTCAGTGCCGCGCCGGCCGCCGCCACCTCGTCCAACGTCCTCTATGTCGGGAAGTTCCACGACATATCGACCCCCAAGGCCCAGACGTTCACCACCATCCAGCGCGCCGTGAACGCCGCCAAGCCGGGCGACTGGATCCTGATCGCCCCCGGCGACTACCACGAGGACGATGACGCGGGGATAACCAAGTCGAGCACGTACACCGAAGACGGTTGGTACGGCGGAGTGGTGATCGACACCTCCAACATCCATCTTCGAGGCATGAACCGCAACACGGTCATCGTTGACGGCACTTTGTCGCCGTCGGCGGGAGGATCCGATCTTCCCTGCAGCTCTTCTTCCGCCGACCAGAACTTCCTGGACGGTTTGGGCCAGAACGGGATCGTGGTGTGGAAAGCCAACGACGTGAGCATCGACAACTTGACCGTGTGCAACTACCAGGCGGGGACCGGCGACTCGGGCAACGAGATCTGGTGGAACGGTGGCGACGAGTCGGGCAAGATCGGGCTCCACGACTATGAGGGCAGCTACCTCACCGCCACCAACACCTACTTCGAGAACAGCGACGCCAGCGGCACGCAGGACGACCACCTGTCGTACTGCGACACTTGTGCCCTCTACGGCATCTTCTCCTCGAACTCAGATGGTGGTTCGTGGAACCAGCTCTACGCCAACAACTTCGCCGACTCCGGCGCCTACATCGGCGCCTGCCAGGACGTGTGCAACGCCGTGGTGGACCACGCCTGGTTCGAGGAGGACGCCCTGGGCTACTCGGGGACCAACTCCGGTGGCTCGATTTTGATCGAGCACTCCAAGTTCGACAACAACAAGGAAGGGCTCGACACCAACACCGCCCTCACCGGTGACCCGCCTCCCCCCCAGGACGGCGAGTGCCCCGGCAACCACGCCACCAAGACGTCGGTCAAGATCCCCAACAGCGTCAACTCGTGCTGGGTGTTCGAGCACAACGTGGTCACCAACAACAACAACCCCAATGTCCCGATCGAGGGAACGGCGGGGCTGGGGCCGACGGGAACCGGCATGACCATCTCCGGCGGGCGCTACGACGTGGTCAAGGACAACAAGTTCACCGACAACGACGCTTGGGGCCAGCTCTTCGTCCCCTACCCGGACCCCAACCTCAAGTCCGATGGCAAGACCTGCAAGAGCACGGGCGGCATCGTCGTGGCCAGCTTCGACATCCCAGGCGTCAAGTGTCTCTTCGACCCTGAAGGTGACGCCTCGTTGGACAACACGTACTCGGGCAACAGCTCCTGGGGCAACTCCACCAACGCCGACATCGGCAACCTGCTGGCGGCCGGCAGCGAGCCCGAGGACTGCTTCTCACACGACACCGACGGAAGTGGTGCCGCCACCGAGGCCGACGCCGCCCAGATGTCGAGCAAATGCGGGGCCGACACGCCGAAGAGCGCCACCCTCACGGGGAGGGACACCAACGGGGAGTTTCTCACCCAAGCCGAGTGTGACGCCGGCCTGTTCTCCCCGTCGACATGCACCAACGACGACGATGCCAACTACCCACAGGCCACCGGTGTCGTCATGGAGCCGCTGCCCGGTGCCTCCAGCCTGACCGACCCCCAGTCGACGACCCTCCCCACCATGCCCAACCCGTGCTCCGGAGTTCCGAGCAACAGCTGGTGCAAGAACGGGAAGCCGCGGTGATGACCAGCGGCACACGGACGGCCTAGCCGACTGGACCCGATGACTCCCGCCCGGCGCCCGCCCTCCGGGGCGGAGACGCTGAGCCGCCGGCGCTTCCTGGGCGCCTCGCTCGGGGCCGCCCTGGTGGCGGCGGGCCCGTACCGGCTCATGGAGACCCTGGTGGACAAGCCGGTCCGGGTGGCGGTGGCGCCCGAGGCGCCCGGCTCGTCTTCGGCGGCAGCGGCTCTCCCCCTCGAGCAGTACCTCTTCTCCGGGACCCAATCGATCACCGACAACGGGGTGGTGGTAAGTGTGCCGCCCCTGTATCACGAGGTCGTGACGGCGACGCTCGCCGGTGAGTCCACCCCGGCCGCCTTGCAATCGGCTGGAGTGGCCCTCGAAGGCGTGCTCAAGACGCTCGAGAGCGAGCAGCTCCTGACCTTCACGCCGGCCGGTCTGGGGCTCGCCGTCGGGTGGGGATTGCCCTACTTCAAGAAAGCGGTCCTGGCCGGCGTCGCTGCCGACAAGATGCCACTCGACCTCGAGGCGCCCACCGTCGACGGCCGTCACCAGCGGGTGCTCCTCCCCTCGACCAGGTTCGCCACGGACCCGAAGACGGTCATTCACGAACACAACGACGTGGTGTTCGTGTTGGCCAGCGACTCCCTGAACAACATCTCCGACGCCTACGCAGCGGTGTTCGAGGGACCGGTAGGCGACCTCTTCGACGTCACGAGCATTCGTATGGGATTCGTCGACGCCACACAGCTCGGTGGGGACGGCCAGAGCCTGACCAAGCAAATGGCGCTGTCCAACGACCTGGCCGGTGCCGATTCGATCCCGGACCGGGCCGAGCTGTTCCTGGGCTTCACCTCTACCCAAAAAGCGGCCTTGGGCCCGGGGACGATCGCCAACTTCGAGTCCCTGGGGATGACGAACCAGGGGGACCACAGCTACTTCGCCCACGGCACCATCCTGGCCCTGTCCCACCTGTACGAGGACCTGGTCGCCTGGTACTCGAACAACACCTATTCCCAGCGGGTGGGCCTGGCCTTTCGCCCCGACATCATGCACAGCACTCCCAAGGGGACGTTGACGATCGACGAAAAGTCGTTCGAGACCACGCAGGAGATCTCTCACGACATCGCCACCTACGGGCTGGTGGGGCACTCCGGATCGATGCAACCGGTGTCACGGCTGCAACGGGCGGCTCGGGGGTACGCGGCGGGCACAGCCATCCCCGTGCGGGCCGACTTCAATACCGTCGACAACCCGTTCGCCTACAGTTCCAATCCGTCGTTGGACAATTGGTCGTCCACGCCGGCGGCGGGCGTGCATTTCCTCTCCTACGTCCCCACCAGCTTCTACTTCCGCACCTTGCGGGAAGCGATGGACGGGCAGACTCGCTCTACCCCCGCCAGCTCCCCTTTCGAGCGATTCGTGCAAGCGGGTGGCATCAGCACTTCGCATCGTCAGAACTTCCTCATCCCTCCGCGAAAGCACCGATCGTTTCCACTGGCCGAACTCCTCGAGGCCTGACGGCACCGAAGGCCATGCCCGGCCGGGCACCAAGGTCGGAGATCGACCGGGATCGCGTGGGGTTTGCCTAGACTCGTGGCCGGAGTGCCGCCTCCGGAGTTGGAAGAGGTCGATCGACGATGTGCGCACGCCCGGGGGACGACATCGAGGCCGGTCACGCCCGTGGCCCCGGCTGTGTCGTGCGGCGAGGTGGGATCGACGACGCCCGGGCCGTGGCCCGACTCCATGCCGGTCAGATCTCCGAGGGCTTCCTCTCCAGCCTGGGACCGAGCTTCCTTGAGCGGCTGTACCGACGCATGTGCCACTCAGAGGGTTCGTTCGTCCTGGTGGCCGACGAAGGGGGCCAAGCGGTCGGTTTCGTCGCCGGCTCCGTGGCCACCAGGCGGCTGTTCTCGACCTTCATGCTTCGCGACGGGCCCCTCGCCGCTCTGCGAGCTCCCGGCCGCCTCCTGGCGTCGTGGCCACGGGCCCTGGAGACGCTTCGCCACGGGCGAACGGCCACCATCGAGCGGGCCGACGGCGAGCTGCTGGCCATCGCCGTCCACCCCCGCTGCCGACGAAGTGGGATGGGGGCTCGTCTGGTGGAGGCCTTGCTCGAGGAGATGGCCCGACGCTCGGCCCTCACCGTGGAGGTCGTGGTGGGCGCGGACAACGAGGCCGCCGTCGCCCTGTACCGCGGCGCCGGCTTCGTCCCTGTGCGGACCTTCGAGCACCATCCCGGCACCACGTCGCTCCTCCTCGAGCACAGGTCCCCTGCCGAGAACGCGGGCTCCCGGTAGTCGGTGACCGATCCATACCTCGCCGGCGTGGTCGCCATCGCCGCCGCCGTGGCCCTCACCCCTGCGGCCATGGCACTGGCCAGGCGCACGGGAGCCGTCGACCGCCCCGGACCTTTGAAGCCACAGGCCACAGCCGTCCCCTACCTGGGGGGCCTCGCCGTGTTCGTGGCCGCCTCCCCGTGGGTGGTGGCCTACCGCCCGGCCCTGCTGGGCCCCCTGCTGGGGGCGCTGGCGCTGGGGGTCGCCGACGATTTCGTGGGCCTGCTCCCCTGGCACCGGCTCGTCGGTGAGGTGGCGATCGGTGCCGGTATCGCCGCCATCGTCCCGACACGGGTGGCCGAACCACTGGGCGGCGTGCTGGTGACGGCGGCCGCCGTGCTGCTCATGAACGGTGTGAACCTCATCGACGGGCTCGACGGCCTGGCTTCGGGTGTACTCGGAGCGTCGTTCGTGGCCTCTGCCGTGCTCCTGCACGGACCGGCTCGGGCGCTGGCCGCCGCCGCCGCCGGGGCGCTGGTGGGCTTCTTGGCCTACAACCGCCCGCCGGCACGCGTCTATCTGGGCGACGGCGGCGCCTATGTCCTGGGGTCAGCAGCCACCGTCATGCTGGCATCGGCCTGGGCCCACGGGGAACGATGGTCCACCAGCACCGCCGCGGTGGCTCTCGTCGCCCTACCGGCAGCCGAGGTCGCCTTCGCCCTGGTGCGCCGCCTGCGGGCGCGGAGCTCGGTTGTCGCCGGGGACCGCCGCCACCCCTACGACCTGCTCGTCGCCCACGGATGGCCCCCTCTCGTGTCCTCGCTGGCCTACATCGGCGCCGAGGCGCTCGTGGCGACGGCGGCGCTGCTGGCCGCCGGCCTTCACTCCCTGGCCGGAGCCCTGGTGGTGGTGGTAACGGCGGCGGCGGCCCTCATCGCCGCGGCGGGGACGAGCGGGGCCCTCGGGCCGGGCCGTGAGATCAGAACGTGAGCCGCGTCTACCTCTCCCCGCCCGACGTGGGTGACGCCGAGCGTGCCCTGCTGGTCGAGGCGTTCGACTCGGGCTGGATCGCCCCCCTCGGGCCCCAGCTCGACGCCTTCGAGTCGGAGCTGGCCGCCCGGGTGGGGGTGCCGCACGCCCTGGCCGTCTCCAGCGGGACGGCCGCCTTGCATCTGGCACTCCTGCTCGTCGGAGTGGGGCCGGGGGACGATGTCCTCGTGCCCACCTTCACCTTCGTGGCCACCGCCAACGTCGTGCGGTACCTGGGGGCCCGTCCCGTGTTCGTCGACTGTGACACGTCGAGTTGGCAACTCGATCCCGACCTCGTTTCCGCCGAGCTCGACGCCAGGGCAGAAGAAGGGACGCTCCCGGCTGCGGTCGTCTCGGTCGACCTCTACGGACAGTCCGCCGACTACGACAGGCTCACGGCCACCTGTGAGGGCTACGGAGTACCCCTGGTCGAAGACGCCGCCGAGGCGCTGGGCGCCACCTACCGGGGACGGGCCGCGGGCTCCTTCGGCGTGGCCGGGGTGTTCTCGTTCAACGGCAACAAGATCATCACCACCAGCGCCGGCGGCGCCCTTCTGGCGCGATCAGAGGAGCTGGTGGCACGAGCCCGCCACCTGGCCACCCAGGCCCGTGAGCCGGAGGTGCACTACGAACACCTCGACCTGGGCTTCAACTACCGCATGAGCAACCTTCTGGCCGCCCTGGGACTGGCCCAGCTGCGCGCCCTCGACCGGAGGATCGCCCGCCGCCGGCGGATCAACGAGCGTTACCGACAGGCGCTGAGCGGACGTCCCGGCATCAGCTTCATGCCACGAGCCGACTACGGAGTCCCCAACGACTGGCTCACCTGCATCGAAATCGAACCCGGAGCGTTCGGCGCCACCCGGGACCAGATCCGCAGCGCGCTCGACACCCACGACATCGAGGCCCGCCCCACCTGGAAGCCCTTGCACCTGCAGCCGCTGTACGCCGGCGCACCGCTGATCGGTGGCACGGCGGCCGAAGCCATCTTCGAGCGTGGGCTGTGCCTCCCCAGCGGATCGAGTCTTTCGGACGACGACCAGGACCGAGTGGTGGAGCACATCCTGCGCTGCAGCCGGTGAGCTCCATCCCCAATCGGCTGACAGCGCCCTCAGCCACGGGCGAAATTGGGCCACAACGCCACATCGAGGGCCGGATAGCTTCCCATGAGCCGGTCCACGTCCTCGGCGTACAGCTCCACCAGTCGACGGCGGGCGTCGGCCGAGAGCTCGAGCTTCGCCTGCCTGGTGGGAGACACCTTGTCGGTCGACTGCGCCGGTGGTGGCGCGCTCGGGAGTCCCAGGAATCTGTGGGTGCGTTCGAGCTCTCCCACCGGATCAGCGATACAGCGCTCGTACTGGAGCACCAGGATCTGCTCGGGAGGGAAGCGGTCGGTCCACCGACGGAGCCACCATGCGTAGAAGCCCCGCTGGACGGCTTCCGCCATGACCGACCCCAAGTGGGACGCCTGGGTGACGGGCGTGTGGGCCACGCCCGAGACGAATCGATCGACAGGGTCACGGACCATGACGAGAAGGCGGGTGTGAGGCGCTGCCATCTGCACCAGCTCCGGCACCCAGGGTTGGCAGATGTAGTCGGGAGTCCATTCACCGCTGATCGATCCCTTCGGCCGTGGGAACCACCGGTGATACCGCTCCACATCGGTGGGTCCGAACGACTGCGCGGCATAGGGAGCGAAGAAGTGCCGTTCCTTGTGCACGCCCGGCTGGCGATGGACATCTGGATGCGAAACGAGCATCTCGAACCACCACGTGGTACCCGCCCGCTGCACGCCGATCCCGACGAAGTCGGGCGGTCCGGCCAGGGAACCGGCCGGGGACACAGGCGGCGCGGGCGAATATCCCTTCTCCCAGGGCGCGAAAGGACCTATCCGGTGTCGTATGCTCTCGCGCATGCTGGCCGGGAGCATCGACCTCAAGCCGGAGGGAAGTCGATACAGTGTCTCTCCCAGCGCCCGGCGCGGGCTCACCGATTCAGGGTACACAAGATCCATGCGAACGAGCGGTGCCGCAGCCGAAGGTTGATGGGCGTTCCGGGATCGCACGGGACTGTGGACGTCGGCAATGAGCGCGATCGCCACCTAGTCCGGGCTCCCGGCCACGCCGGTTGATGATCTACTTCGCCACCGTCCACTTCGGTTCAGCCCGTTGGATCGACGTCCAGCTGGGCTACCTGCAGCGGAACATGACCGACCCTTACCTGGTGTTCGCCAACCTGGAAGACGTCCCCGGCGAGCACGGACAGAAGTTCGCCCGGGTCGTCCCGGCCACAGGCGGGCACGCCGGCAAGCTCAACCTCCTAGCCGCCGAGATCTCGGCGGTGGCACGGGCCGACGACCTCATCGTCTTCCTCGATGGTGACGCCTTCCCGGTGGTGGACCCCATGCCCGTGGTCACCGCCGCTCTGGCCGACACCTCTCTGGTGGCCATCCGCCGGGACGAGAACGCCAGCGACCTCCAGCCTCATCCGGCCTTCTGCGCCATCCGCGTCGATGATTGGCATGCCCTGCACGGCGACTGGTCGGCAGGTCACTGCTGGACGGGCGCCGACGGCCAACTCACGTCGGACGTGGGCGGTAACCTCCTGCGGGCCCTGGAGCTGGCCGGCGCCCGCTGGACCCCCCTGCTGCGCTCCAACCGGACGAACGTCCATCCGCTGTGGTACGGCGTGTACGGGGGGATCGTCTACCACCACGGTGCCGGCTTTCGCGATCCCCTGGGCCGCGTCGATCTCCTCGGACAACCCTCGCCACATGGCCCCGGGCGCAGGCTCCCGGGCTTGGGCACGGTGCTGCGTCGCTGGGACAGCTCCCGGGCCCAGCGCTTCCGGGCCGCCACCAAGAGCTCGGCCCGTCAGGTGCACGACGAGATGTTCGCCAAACTGGCGCGCGACCCCGACTTCTACCAGGGTCTGCTGTGAGCCAGCCACGGTCGGAGGGTCCCCCCCGAACCGGGCCTAGGGCGCTGCCCGACGTGCTCGGCGTCGCCTGGACGATCGCCGCCGTGGTGGCCGTGATGGCCCCCGCCCTGCGCCCGGGGATCTCTCTCGGCCCCTTCGACCTGCTCAGCAGAATCGGCCTCACCCGCCAGTCCGGCGTGGCCGTGCACGACCTGTTCCCCTCCGACCAGGTCCTCCAATCACTGCCATGGATCGATCTGGCCTGGCACCAGGTGCACAGCGGGCAGGTGCCGCTGTGGAACCCCTACAGCGTGCTCGGCACCCCCCTCGCTTTCAACTGGCAATCAGCGGTCTTCAGCCTCCCCATGGCTCTGGCCTATCTGTTCCCCGTCCGACTGGCCTACACGGTGCTCATCATGGCCAAGCTCTTCGTCGCCGGCAGCGGTGCCTATTTCCTCTGTCGGGTCCTCGGCCTCCGCCCGCTGAGCGCGGCGTTCGGTGGGACGGTGTTCGAGCTCTCGGGTCCCATGCTGCACTACTCGGGCTGGGCCATGACCGGCGTCACCTGCTGGTCGGGCTGGATCCTCGGTGCCGTGCTCCTCGTGGTACGGGGCAAGCACCGCCTGCGCGACTGCACCTTGCTGTCGGTGCTCGTGGCTCTGGCCGTCTACGGCGGACATCCCGAGACCTTGGCCGTGATGGCCGTCTGCCTGGCCCTGTTCGTCATCGTGGTTCTCGGCGCCCGCAAGTACCGTGAGCAGGCCTCCCCCTGGGCCCCCCTCGGCGCCGTCTGCGGGTCCGCCGCGGTCGGGCTCTGCCTTTCCGCGCCCCTGCTGCTGCCCGGTGTCCAGCTGGCCAGCATGTCCATCCGAGGGTCGGCGTCCTCGGCTCCGCCCTACCAGACCGCCCACATCGCCGACCTCGTAGTGGCCCTGCAGGGGACGAACTTCCGGCTACCCCCTCCGTACCTCGGCGCCATTCCCGTGGCGCTGGCGCTCGCTGCCGTAGTCGGCCTCTGGCGACGGCGCGTGGAGGTGACCGCCCTCGGCGCCATGGCACTCCTGGCCGTGCTGTTCACCTATCAGACGCCGTTCTACGACCTGTTCCTGGCCGTTCCCAAGGTCGGCGTGGTCACCCTCAACCGGGCCGTGATGCTGCTCGCCCTGTCCTTGGCGGTGCTGTCGGCGGTGGCCCTCGACGTGATCCTGGCCGGCGGCGACGAGGCCCGGCACGTGCTGCGATGGGGGAAGCGGATGATGACGGCCGCAGCGGTCGTCATCGCGCTCGTGGCCGTGACGGTGTCCGCCGGCATCTACAAGGTCGCCCCGGGATCGGCCCGGAGTTTCGCCTGGCCCTGCGTCGACGTCGTGGTGGGATCCGGCGTGCTGTGGTGGCTGGCTCGCCGCCACAGTGCTGCCGGCGGCGGGCGCCGGTCGTGGGTGGCGACAACAGCCCTCCTCCTCGCCGTGCAGTGCGTCTTCCTGGTGGCCTCGGGGGTCTCTTTCTGGTCCGTCAGCTCCAGCTACTTCGCCCCCATACCGGCGGTGACGGCACTGCAGGGGCGCATCGGGTCGTCACTGGTTTCGGGGGGCTCCTGTCGCGCCAGCCCATTCAGCCATCCGCTGCCCACCGACACAGGCATCCGCCCGGACGCCAACATCGCCTACTCGGTGCACGAATTCGACGTGTACGACGCGGCGATCATGGCTGCGTACTTCAACTCGTGGACGGCGGTCAGCGGCCAGCGGCTGCCGAGGTCGCTGGTCAGGGTGGGGGTGTTCTGCCCGACCATCACCGACGCCGAGCAGGCCCGCATCTACGGCGTGCGCTACGTACTCGTGGCGCCGGGCCAGCGCGGTCCGACGGGCACGGTATTCGTCGCCGACGTCGGTGACGAACGCCTCTTCTTCGTGCCCGGGGCCGCCCGGGCCACGCTCAGCCCGCTTCCGGCCCCCGGTGCGGCACTGTCCAGCGACGAGGCGGGGACGCCGGTGCCGGTCACCGTCACCTCGGCCGGCACGGTTCGGGTCGCGGTGCATACGACCTCCCCGCAGATGCTGCGCCTTCGGGTGACGGCCGCACCCGGGTGGCATGCCACCATCGACGGGCAACCATTGGCGCTGCGGACGTGGGCGTCGCACCTCATGCTCGAAGCCGAGGTCCCCGCCGGGCGACATGTCATAGAGCTCCAATACTGGCCCACCCTCTTCAGCGCCGGGGTGTGGCTCGCCCTGTCCACGATGGGCGTACTGTTGGTGACCTGGGGCTGGTGCCTGATCCGGCTCGTGGCACACCGGCGCACGGGACGAAAAATCATGAATCCCCAAATGTGACGACGTTGTTTCGGCCCCGAAATGTGAAGAATCGAAGATTGTGAAGCTCCCCGCCCGCCGTGAGACGACCATCTTGCTGACGACGCCCGCCCGGTGGAGTTGTGTGGCCTTCCTCGTGGCCGTGGCCGCCGTGCTCGGACCCGGTTCCCAGCCGCGGCACGGCCACGAGCACCACCGGAGGTTCCACGGCGCTTCGGCACGCTCCGACGTGTACCGCTGGGGGAATTGCGATGCCAACGGCGACGCCGGAGGGGTACCCGAGCCCGTCGGCCACCTGAGCTCGATCGTCCAGCTGGCCGCGTCGAACAGCAGCAGCTACGTCCTCCAGTGCGTCGGCGGTGCCGCCGACTGCGCCAGCGACGGCACGGTGTGGGCCTTCGGCTACAACTTCTACGGGCAGTTGGGCGACGGCACCGAGAGCGCGGCAACCTCCACCCCTGTGCAGGTGGTGTTCCCCGCCGGTGTCCACATCGTGTCGATCGGCGAGGCCCGCGACGACGGCTTCGCCATCGACTCCACCGGCCGAGGGTGGGCCTGGGGGCTCAACACCGGCGCCCTGTGCGTGGCCACCAGCCCGCACGAAGGGACGTACCCGACACCGACCGAAGTCGTGGGCATGACCGACGCCGTCGCCGTGCAGGGGGCCGACGACCATGCCCTGTGGCTGACCAAGAACAAGACCTTGGCGCAGTGCAATTCCTCGTCCCCGAGGCTCCAAGCAGTACCCGGTCTGTCCGACGTGGTGCAGATCACCGCCGGGAACCATACGCTCGGCGCCCTCACCGAGGCCGGGGACGTCTACATGTGGGGGTGGAACAACGTGGGCCAGCTGGGGGTCGGATCGACGGCGTCGTCCATCGCCACCCCCAGGAAGGTGCAGTTACCGGCCCCCGCCGTACAGCTCTACTCGGGCGGGGACCAGGTCGGAAACGGAGCCAGCCTGGTGCTGCTCCAGGACTCCCGGGTGTACGCCTGGGGCGACGGCCGGGAGAGCCAGCTGG
>JASHZK010000214.1 GCA_030042575.1 Acidimicrobiales bacterium | reverse complement strand
CGGCGCCCAATCGAGGTGGACCGCTCATCGCTGCACTCTCCTCCGGGGTGCTCTCGCCCCGTCGTCGGGAGGGCAGCGGCCAGTATCCTGGCTCTCGGATCGACGCTTCCCTCGACCTTCCAACCCATCGGGCCGTGGTCTTCGGCGAGGGTCGCTCCCCGGTCACAGTGGCGGCACCGCGCCGGAATCGCACCGGCTTCCTGGTTCCGCTGCCCTGTTTCGCCGACTGAAGTTAGCCCACCGGAGACGAACCGGCTCAGCCGTGCTGCCAGAAGCGGTTCTGCAGGCTCCGGTGCCCGACCCGGCCGACGCCGTCGAGCTGAGCCAGGTCCTCGGCGTCGAGCTGCCAGCCCAGCGCCCCGGCGTTCTCCTCGGCCTGCCGCCGGTTCTTGGCCCCGGGGATGGGCACGACGGACTTGGCGGTGATCCAGTTCAAGGCGACCTGGCTGGGCGTCTTGCCACCGTGCTTCTCCCCGATGCCGCGCAGCACCGCCGTGATGCCGTCCACCACCGACATGGGCAGGTTGCCGAACGTGCGCTTGCCCGGGGGAGGGTTGTCGGCCGAGTACTTTCCCGTGAGCCTGCCCTGGCCGATAGGGGAGTAGGCCAGCGCGACGACCCCCAGCTGGCGGCAGGTGGCCAGCAGCCCGTCGGCCTCGGGATCGGTCCGCAGCAGCGAGAATTCGATCTGGTTGCTGGCCAGTCGCAGGCCCCGCTTCTCGAGGGCGCTCGCCATGGCCCGCGTCTCGGAGGCCGAGTAATTGGAGATGCCCACGGCCCGGGCCAGGCCGAGTTGGTGGGCTTCGGCCAGGGCGTCGGCAATGGCGCCATGAGAACGGAGGCTCACGGGCCCGTGGATCTGGTAGAGGTCGACCGCCTCCACGCCGAGGCGGTCCAACGAGGCGCGCAGTGAACGCAGAAGGGAAGCCCGGACGTCGAGCTTCCAGGGGAAGGGCATGAACTTGGTGGCGACCTGCACCGAGGCGGCCCGCTTGTCGTCGGCCCCGAGCAGGGCGCCCAGGATGCGCTCGCTCTCCCCCCGGCCGTAGATCTCGGCCGTGTCGAACAGGGTGACACCGGCGTCGACGGAGGCCTCGAAGGCCTCCTCGATGGTGCTGCGGGTGAGGCTGGTGTCGTACCCGCCCATCCCCCAGGTGGCCCGGTCGCCCCATGCCCAGGTACCCACCCCCAGGGCCGGGATCGACACTTCGCTCCCGGCCAGCGGGAGGCTCGTCGAGGTCATCGGTGCACTGTACCGGGCCCGTCTCGGCCGGGACTGCGTCGCAGGGGCGGCGGGCGACGTCGGTGTCGCCCGTCGGACAGCCACGTGGGCTCAAGTCGGGACAGCCGGACGCCGATCCCACATCTTGGACCGACCGTGTTCTGTATCCGGAGGTCAGAGGGGAGGGCCGGCTGTCGTCGACCTTCCCCTCTTTGTTCTCACGCTACGCTCACAGCCGGTGGCCGACATCCGCCCTTTCGTTGCCCGGAGGGAACACCTGCTCGCCACCTACTACGCATCGGGGCGGGTGACGGCCGGACGCGGCGTCCACCACCTGGCCATGGTGTGCAGCGACGTCGAGCAGACGATTCGCTTCTACCAGGACCTGCTCGGCTTCCCCCTGGTCGAGATCATCGAGAACCGGGACTACCCGGGATCGACCCATCTGTTCCTGGACATCGGCCACGGCAACCTGCTCGCCTTCTTCGACTTCCCGGGGCTGGCACTGGAGGAGGCCGTCGAGGCCCACGGATCGGTGCAGCACCTGGCCATCTCGGTGGACCAGGCCCACCTCGACGCCGTCCGTCGACGGCTGGACGACATCGGCACTCCCTACCTCGGTCCTGACCGGGGCCTCACCGACTCCATCTACGTCAAGGACCCCGACGGCATCCAGATCGAGCTGCTGGCCCAGCCTTTGCGGCGCATGGAGGGGGCCGAGCTCGACTCCTGAGCCAGGCGGTCCGGGCCGGGCGACGAGCAGGGCCGTTGCGCCGCCCGGGGGCGGCAACCGGTGATGGGCAACCGTTGGGTGCCTGCTGCATCCGGCCGTCCCGACACGGGCGTTACGCTCGCCTTCTCCGGGCACGCAGGGGATTTCTTGGCCATGACTTTCGAGCGGGGCGCGGCCGCGGCCGGGTCCGGTCGCCAGGGGAGCGGGGAGGTGAGCCCCCCTCAATCGCGCGACCTGGACCAGCTGTTCCTCCTTCACGCCGCCGCCCTGGAGACGGGCGAGGCCCTGTGGCAGTGGTGGTTCCACTGGCGCGCCCAGGCTCAGGACGCCACCAACCAGGAGTCGCTCGAGTCGGTGCTGCGTGATTCGCTGACCGGCATCACCCGTGCCCTCGGGGCCGACGCCACGGCCGTGCTCCTGGCCGACGAGTCGGGTGAGCTCGTGATGCGGGCCGCCGTCGGCATGCAACCCGAGTTGTGGCAGGAAGGGCACATTGGCGCCGGAGCCGGTGTGGCCGGGCGGGTCCTGGCCGAGCGCCGGCCCATGGTGGTCCCCGACCTGTCGCGGATCGAGGTGGCGTCCTCGGTCCTGCGCCGCGGCGGCGTGCGCTCGCTCGTAGCGGTCCCCGTCCTCGGCCGCCACCGGGTGATCGGGGTGCTGCACGCCGACAGCTACGAGCTCGCCCATTTCGGCGGGCGCCACGTCCCGCTGCTGGCCTTGGTGGCCGATCGCATCGGCGCTGCCATCGAACAGGTGAGGCTGTTCGAATCCGAACGGGAGGCCCGGGCCACGGCGGAGGCATCCGCCGCCCGCCTCGAGCGCCTCCAACGGGTGACCGCCGTGCTGTCGCGAGACCTGACTGCCGAAGAAGTGGCCGAGGTGATGCTCACCGAGCTGTCCGAGGACATCGGCGGTGAAGCCGTGAGCTACCTGATCTGGCTGGTGGAGGGAGATCGCCTTCGCCTGCTGGGCAGAGCCGAGACCAGCCCCGGCGCCGGCCCCTTTGCCGACATGTCCCTGGACGATCCGCTGCCGGGACCAGCGGTGGTGCGAAGCGGCGAGGCCATGTGGTTCTCCAGCCGTGCCGAGGTGACGGGCTTCGACGCCTTGAAGGACGCCGAGTTCGGCCCCGGGGCCATCGCCGTGCTTCCCTTGCGCGTGGGAGACGAGGTGATCGGGGCCCTGGCCGTGGGCTACCCGCGGCCCCGCGCCTTCGGGCACGACGAGCGGCATTTCCTCATGGTCGTGGCCCGCCAAGCGGCCGAATCCCTGCACCGAGCCGCCATCAGTCGGGCCCGGATGCGCGCCGCTCGCGACAACGCTCTTCTGGCCGACGTCTCGGCCGCCCTGGGCTCGTCGCTCGATTCCGTCACCGCCCTGCACCGGGCCTTGGAGGAGCTCGTGCCCGACCTGGCCGATTTCGCCACCATCCATCTCTTCGACGACCGGGGGACGCCCCGGCGGGTCTCCCAGGTCCACCGCGACCCGCAGACCGACGCCCTGCTGGCCAGGCTTCCCGTGGACGGGCCCCAGGAGGTGCACGACGTGCTCAACGTCGTGGTCGCCGCCGGCCGGCGTCCGCTGCTCATGGAGGCTGGTGGCGATCCGGCCAAGCAGTGGGCGGTCGACGGCTGGCACGCCGCGCAGACGCGGCCTCTGGGGGTCGCCTCGGGCATCGCCGTGCCGCTGGTGTCCGGCGGCGACCTCCTCGGTCTGTTGGGCCTGCTTCGCCTGACCGGGTCCGCTCCCTACACCGCGGCCGAATTGCACCTGGCGGCCGAGGTCGGGGCGCGCGCTTCGACCGCGGTGGACAACGCCCTGCAAGCCGAGAAGCGGGTGGCGGTGGCCCGGGCCCTGCAGGCCAGCCTGCTGCCGCCGGTGTTGGGCGAGGTTCCGGGAGCCGAGGTGGCCGCCGTGTTCCACGCCGCGGGCACGGGGGCCGAGGTGGGTGGCGACTTCTACGACCTGTTCCCGGTGGACCCCCAGCGCTGGGTGCTCATGATCGGCGACGTCTCGGGGAGCGGCCCGGCCGCCGCCGCCCTCACGGCCCAGGTCCGCCACGGCGCCCGGGTGGCGGCACGCGCCGGCCTGGAACCAGCCGCCGTGGTGGCGGCCGTGAACGCCACCTTGGACGAGACGACCGGCTCGGAGTGGTTCTGCACGATGGTCTACGCCGAGATCGTCCCCGACGACGACGGCATCGACCTGCAGGTCATCAGTGCCGGCCACGTCCCTCCGCTGGTGACGGCCGGCCGCCGGGTGTACGAGCTCGACTGCCAGTCGCCGCTGATCGGCGTCGTGCCCGGTGCCACCTACACGGCCCGCCACGTCCGTCTGGCACCCGGGCAGGCCCTGGTGCTGGTGACCGACGGCGCCACCGAGGCCCGTCCGATCGACGATCGTGGACCAGGGACGTTCTTCGGTGAGCAGCGCCTGCGCCGGGCCCTGGCGTCCGCCGCCGGCCGTGACGCCCACGGCTTGGTGCAGACGCTGGCCCAGGCGGTGCTCGAGCACGCCGGCGGCCGGTTGGACGACGACTTGGTCCTGGTGGCGCTGCGGGCGTCGCCGGAGCCGGCGCCGGTACCGCCCGACGATCAGAACCGGGACCAGTAGGTCCCGGCGAGCATCTGCTCGAGGCTGGCCCGGTGCATGATCATGTCGTCGGGATCGTCGGGCATGGCGATCTCGCCGAAGAGGACTTGGCGGCGGGCCACGCGGCTCATGACCACGGCGTGGCGGAGGGCGGCGTACAGGCAGAAGAAGTCGAGGTCCCTGGGGGTGTGACCGGTGGAGGACTCGTAGGTGGCGGCGGCGTCGTCGCGGGCCATGAAACCGGGCATGCCGGGGAGCCCGGCCTCCAGGGCGATGTCGTCGAGGAACCGGTGCAGGTAGATCATCCAGCCCAGGTCCACCTCAGGGGGTGCCACAGCCGCCATCTCCCAATCCAGGACGGCCACGGGCTCGAAGTGGCGGAACATCATGTTGCCGATGCGGGCGTCCCCCCAGCTGATGAGTTCGTCCCGGCTGGAGTCGTCCTCCTTCGGCCAATGCTCTTCCACCCATGCGAAAGCGCGTTCGATGAGCGGGGAGCGGGCGCCGTCGGATACCACCCACTCGTAGTAGGCGGCGGTGTCGGCCACGTGCCTACGCAGGACGGTTGCGCC
>JASHZK010000213.1 GCA_030042575.1 Acidimicrobiales bacterium | reverse complement strand
ACTCGACCAGCGGTAGCTCGTCACCGACGAAGTCGGAGACGCCGTTGCCCGAGGCGTAGGGGCGGTCGAAGGAGACCACCAGGGCCCGGTTGCACGGGGGATAGGTGGACGACCCGGCCGGGCACGGACCCTCTCCCTGGTAGAAGTCGTAGCCCCCGAAAGTGTTCCAACCCTGCATGGTCAGTGAGCGGCTCATGACGAGGTACGTGGCGTGGCTGTCGGGGTCCCACACCACGAGCAGCACGTAGCTCTGCTGGTTCCCGCTGCCGGTCAATTTGAACAGATAGTCGCCCGGGAAAAAGGCTCGGGTGATCGTCACGGTGAACGAGAGCGACCAGTTGTCGCAGGCCACCATGTTGGTGGCGGAGGCGACCGGACAGGGGGGTTGCACCACCCCGGGCAGCTGGGCCGAGGACCACACCTCCCGGGCGTCGTCGCCCTGGTACCAGCCCATGCGGTAGGCGACCACCTCGTAGCTGGGGGCGCTGGTGGACACGTAGAAGTTCACCCTCTGGCCGGCCTCGGCGTAGGTGGTGTCGGCGAAACCCTCGACGTAACCGCTGCCCTGGGTGCCCGAGATCCTCCAGGCGTCGGTACCGGGAAGGTCGTTCTCGGCGATGATCGAGGTCGACTCGACGCCGTCGGGTCCCAGAAACGTCCTGCCGTTGACCGGCACCGTGGTGCTCGTCGTCGCCCGCTTCTTCACGACCGAGGGCCGTGTCGTGCCGCCGGCCACGACCAGCACCGCCACCAGGACGACGGCCGCGGCCACCGCCGCCGCCGAGCCGGCCAGGACCAGCGAGCGGCGGCGGCGCCAGGGGGAACGGACGGCGTGCCGGGCCATGACCGGTCAGTCTCCGTCGGCCGGGTGAGACGCGCTAGTCGCCCAGATTTTGACGGAAGGTGCATTTACACGCGCTCAGCGTGGTATCCGGGTTGTTCGCACAGTGGTCTCACGACCATGAGGTGTAGTGTCTGGGTTCAGCCAACGAAGAACGAGCCGGGAAGGCGGTCCTGACTTTGCCGGCGACCACGGTGACCCTCCTGTTCACCGACCTGGTGAACTCAACCGAGATGCTCGGACGCCTGGGCGAGGAGGCCGCCGAGGTACTGCGGCGTGAGCACTTTCGGCTGCTGCGCGAGGCCATCGCCGCCAACAGCGGCCGGGAAGTCAAGAATCTGGGCGACGGGCTCATGGTGGCCTTCGACGCCGTGAGCGCCGCCGTCGGGTGCGCCGTGGCCATGCAACAGATCCTCGAGGCCCGTAACCGCAACTCGGCGGAGATCCTGTCCATCAGGGTGGGCCTGAGCAGCGGCGAGGCCGAGTTCGAGGAGAACGACTACTTCGGCGGCCCGGTGGTCGAGGCGGCTCGGCTGTGCGCCAAGGCCCAGGGCGGCGAGATCCTCACCACCGAGCTGGTGAAGCTGCTGGCCGGGAACCGGGGCGGCTTCGTGTTCCAGCCCGTCGGCGAGCTCGAGCTGAAGGGCATCGACGAACCGGTGTCGGGCTACCGGGTGCCGTGGGAGCCGCTCGCCCCCGAAGCCCCGCCGGTGGTCCTGCCCCGGCGCATGCAGTCGCCGCCCAGTGTCTTCGTGGGTCGCACGAGCGAGAAGGAGAAGCTCCAGGGCGCCTTCGCCCAGGCGGCCGTGGGCCAGTTCCGCGTCGTGCTCATGGCCGGAGAAGCGGGGGTCGGCAAGACGTCGCTGGCCGGCGTGGTCGCCCGAGAAGCCTTCGACGCCGGCGCCCTCGTGCTCTACGGGCGCTGCGAAGAGCACGGCGCCATGCCCTATCAGCCCTGGGTCGAGGCCCTGGGCCATCTGGTGCGCTACGCCCCTTTGGACATGTTGACCGCCCACGTGGCCCGCCACGGCGCCGCCTTGGCCGGCCACGTACCCGAGCTCGTGGTGCGCACCGGGGCGGAGGCACCGGCCGGCGGGGGTGAGGACCATGCCCTGCCCTTCGCCGCCGTGGCCGACCTCCTGGCCCGGGCCGCCGAGCTGGCCCCGGTGGTCCTCGTCATGGACGACCTGCACTGGGCCGACGAGGCCAGTGCCCAGCTCCTGCTCCATGTGGGCACCACCGACCAGCCTCTGCGGGCCCTGGTGGTGGGGACGTTCCGAGACTCCAAAGTCGACGCCCGCCACCCGCTGGCCGCCGCCCTGGCCGCCTTCCGCCGGGTGGAAGGGGTCGAGCGACTCGTCCTGGGCGGGTTGCACGGTGAGGACCTCGAGACGCTCCTTGCCTCGGTCACCGGTCGGCCGGTGTCCGAGGAGGCCAAGGCCCTGGGCGACGCCATCTTGGAGGAGACCGACGGGCATCCCTACTTCGTGAACGAACTGCTCGCCCATCTGGACGACACGGGCGTGCTCTTCCAGGAGGAGTCGGGCCACTGGCTCGACCCCCGCAACCTGCTCGCCGCCGGACTGCCTTTGAGCATCACAGAGGTCATTCACGGGCGCGTGGACCGCCTCGGCCCCCAGGCGCTCCAGGTGCTCTCCATGGCGGCGGTCATCGGTCGGGACTTCGAGCTGGAACTGCTGGCACGGGTGGCCAACACCGAGGAGATGACCCTCCTCGACGTCCTGGACAAGGCCGTGGCGGACGCCGTGGTGGTCGAACGTGACTTCCCCGGACAGTTCCGCTTCGCCCATGCCCTGTTCCAGCGTGCCCTCTATCGCGAGATGAGCAACATGCGGCGAGCCTGCGCCCATCGGGACGTGGGCACCGCCCTGGAAGAGATGCTGGGTACCGACCCGGGGGAGCGAACCCGGGACCTCACCTACCACTGGGCCCTGGCCGCCCCTCGCCTCACCATCCCCGTCCGGGCCGAGAACACCCCCGAGCAGCCGGAGCCGGATGCGCCTTCCCTGATCGGCCAATAGCCGGGACCACGCCGAGATCAGTCGAGGAGATCCGGCTGTTCGCCCACGATCTTCTGGTACATCGGCTGGAAGCTGAGCCATCCCGCGTAGCTGCCACCCACCTGCGAGTGGGTCAACGCCGCCTCGTCCGGATCGATCTTGACCGGGGTGCCCGCCGCCTCGGCCAACAGCTGGGCCTGGCACGAGCGCTCCATGGTGATGAACCACCACGCCGCCTCCTCGACGCTGTGGCCCACGGTGAGCAGCCCGTGGTTGCGCAGGATCACGGCCTTGTACTCGCCGAGGGCGGCGGCGAGGCGCTTGCCCTCTTCGGCGT
>JASHZK010000212.1 GCA_030042575.1 Acidimicrobiales bacterium | reverse complement strand
CTACCACGTCTCGCCCGAGGACACCGTGCGCAACGCCGCCGCCCTGATCCGAGCGGGAGCCCAGGCGGTCAAGCTCGAGGGAGGCACCCAGCGCGTCCGGATGATCGATGCGCTCGCCCTGGCCGAGATCCCGATCATGGGCCATCTCGGGCTCACCCCCCAGTCGGTCCACGCCATGGGCGGATACAAGGTGCAAGCCAAGGACGTCGGGGCCGCCGAAGCCCTGGTCCTCGACGCCAAAGCCCTGGAGGCGGCGGGAGTCTTCGCCATCGTCCTCGAGGGCGTCCCCGACGTGGTGGCGGCCAGGGTGACCTCCGAGGTGGGCGTTCCCACCATCGGCATCGGAGCCGGCGCCGCCTGCGACGGGCAGGTCCTGGTGTTCCACGACCTGCTGGGCCTGCGACAGGGCGCTCCCCCCAAGTTCGTGCGCCAGTACGCCGACCTGGCGGCCGCGGCCACCGAGGCCATCTCCGCCTGGGCCGCCGACGTGCGCTCCGGGACCTTTCCGTCCGAGGACGAGACCTACCACCTGCCCGGCTGATCCCCCCTAGGCACTACTATCGGCAGGTCGCGCCGGCATCGTCCGGCTCGTACTCGCTCGCAGTCTGAGCCCTGCCCCGTGGACGCGGGGCCCCGGCACTGTCGCTGCCGGGTCCAGAGGGAGGTGAGCCGTCCGTGCGGCCCTATGAGTCCATGATCATCTTCGACCCCGATGCCGAGGAGGCCGCTGTCACCGCCGTCCTCGATCGGGCCGTCGAAACGGTGAAGACCAACGGGGGTGTCCCCGGAGCCGTCGACCGCTGGGGCCGGCGCACCCTGGCCTACGAGATCCACAAGAAGCGCGAGGGTTACTACGTCGTGTTCGAATACGCGGCGGAGCCCAAGGCGAGCGCTGAACTCGACCGGCTGCTCACGCTGGCCGACGAGGTCCTTCGCCACAAGATCATGAGGGTGCCCGACAAGGTGGCCGGACGTGGTCGTCCGGGCGGTGCCGTGCCGGCGACCGAGGCCAGCTGACCAAAAGGGAGGAAACAGGGATGTCGAACGGGAACAGCATCACGCTGGTCGGCAACATCACGAGGGACCCCGAACTGCGCTTCACACCTTCGGGGCAGGCCACGGCCACCTTCGGCCTGGCCGTCAACCGCCGTTGGCAGAACCGCCAGACCCAGGAATGGGAGGAGGCCACCTCGTTCTTCGACGTGGTCTGCTGGAGGGAGATGGCCGAGAATGCTTCGGAGAGCCTGGCCCGAGGATCGCGGGTCATCGTCACCGGCCGTCTCGAGCAGCGGTCCTGGGAAACGCAAGAGGGTGAGAAGCGCTCGAAGATCGAGGTGGTGGCGGACGAGATCGGCCCCAGTCTGCGTTGGGCCACGGCCCAGGTGACCAAGAACGAACGCCGGGGTCCGGGCGACAGTGCTCCGGTCCGCCAGCCGGCGGCGGCCGGCCGCAACCCGGGTTCGTCCGGGGGCGGCGACGGTGGCTACGGCTTCGACGAGGAGCCGTTCTGATGGCTCGTGGTACCGAACGCGTCAACCGCCGTGGCCCCAAGGACGCCGCTCGTCGCATCAAGAAGAAGCCTTGTGCCCTGTGCCGGGACAAGGTCCGTTGGGTCGACTACAAGGACGTCAACCTGCTGCGTAAGTACATGAGCGACCGGGGCAAGATCCGGGCCCGGCGGGTGACGGGCAACTGTTCCCAGCACCAGCAGGCGGTGGCGCTGGCGATCCGCACCGCCCGTGAGTTGGCTCTGGTCCCCTACACCCAGCGCACCGTGACCGAGCGCGGCAGTGGGCGCGGTCGTCGGGGGGAGCGCGGCCGTGGACCGCGCGAGGCGCGGCCGGCGCCCGGGAGCGCCTCGGCCGATGCCGTCCCCGACGAGGAAGTGGAGGCGGAGGACCTCGGGGCCCCGTCGTTCGACGGAGGGGTCGACACTGATGGCGCGTCCGACGAGACCGCCGACGTCGGCGAGGGGGCCGACCGTGTCGAAGCCGCCGTCACCAAGGAGTCGGAGTGATGCGGGTCCTCCTGCGAGCCGACGTCGAGGGGGTCGGTCGCCGAGGCGACATCGTGGACGTGTCTGGCGGCTTCGCCCGTAACTTCCTGCTGCCCACCGGGCGGGCGCTCAAGGCGTCCGCGGCTGTGGACCAGCAGGCCACGGCCATGCGCAGGTCCCGTGACCGGCGCGATGTGCGTGACCGGGAGTCGGCCCAGACGGTGGCCGACATGCTGACCGGAAAGACACTGACCGTGCCCGCCCGCAGCGGGGCCGAGGGAAGATTGTTCGGCTCGGTCACCGCTCAGGACCTGGCCGACGCTGTGCAGGCCCAGTTGGGCACGGTCATCGATCGTCGCCGGGTCCGACTCGACGAGCCCATCAAGTCGGTCGGCACGCACGTGGTCAGCGTCCATCTGCATGCCGACGTCGAGGCGGAGCTGACCGTGGAGGTCGTCCCGGCCGGCTGATTCGGGCCGTTACAGCGGCCTGTCACCGTCGCGGTATGGGACGGTTTTGGCACAGGGCGCAGATCACAGGGCTATCCCCAGCTCCTGGGCACGGATCCACCTGCTGTCCACAGGGCTGTCCCCCGGTAATTCCCCAGCTTGCGCCCCTCGTCTTCCCCAAAGCGGATGGGCGAAGGTAGCCGGCTATGGTGCCCACCACTGACGACCGCCGCCTTGGTCCGACGAAGGCTGTCTCCGGCCGGATCCCTCCTCACGACCTCGATGCCGAGGAGTCGTTGCTCGGGGCCATGCTCCTGTCGCGCGATGCCATCGCCGTCGCCTTGGAGTGCTGCAAGGCGGAGGACTTCTACAAGCCGGCCCACGTTCACATCTTCTCTGCCATCGCCGCCCTCTACATCCGGGGAGAGGCGGCCGACCCGGTGACGGTGGTCGACGAGCTGCGCCGCAGCGGGCTGCTCGGCGCCGTGGGCGACCAGTCGGTGTTGCTCTCCCTGCAGGTGAACACCCCGGCACCGGGCAACGCCTCCTACTACGCCAAGATCGTCGAAGAGCTCGCATTGTTGCGCGGGCTCATCTCGGTGGCAGGTGAGATCGCCGAGCTCGGCTACAGCGTCCCTGGGGATGTGACCGAGGTGGTCGACCGGGCCGAGTCCTTGGTCTTCGACGTGGCTCAGCGGCGGGTGGTCGACTCCCTGTCCTCTTTGCGCGACCTCTTGGCCGAGAGCCTCGACCACCTCGAGAGCCTCTACAACCGGGGAGAGGCCATCACCGGGGTGCCGACCGGCTTCGTCGACCTCGACGAGCGGCTGGCCGGCCTGCAGAAGTCGAACCTGGTGGTGATCGGGGCCAGACCGAGCGCCGGGAAGACGAGCCTGGCCCTGGGCATCGTGGCCCATGCCGCCGTGCACGCCCGAGTGCCAGCGCTGCTGTTCTCCTTGGAGATGAGCCACCTCGAACTCACCCAGCGTCTGTTGTGCTCCGAGGCCCGGGTGGACGCCACCCGTTTGCGCAACGGCCGGCTGCACGAGTCGGATTGGCCCAAGATCTCCGAGGCCATCGGCCGCCTGGGCGACGCCCCCATCTACATCGACGACAACCCCAATGTCACCGTCATGGACATCCGGGCCAAGGCCCGGCGGCTCAAGGCTCGCGAAGGGCTCGGTCTGGTGGTCGTCGACTACCTGCAGCTCATGACCGGCCACCAGCGGAGCCGAGCCGAGAACCGCCAGGTCGAGGTGTCGGAGATCAGCCGCGGGCTCAAGGTGCTGGCTCGTGAGCTCGACATCCCGGTGGTGGCTCTCTCCCAGCTGTCGCGCAACGTGGAGATGCGTCAGGACAAGCGGCCCGTGCTCGCCGACCTCCGCGAGAGCGGCTCGATCGAGCAGGACGCCGACGTGGTGATGTTCATCTATCGCGACGAGCTGTACAACCCCGACTCACCCGTTCGGGGGACGGCCGAGATCATCATCGCCAAGCACCGCAACGGTCCTACCGGGATCACCGAGCTGGCCTTCATGAACCACCACACCCGCTTCGCCAACATGGCCCGGGTCTAGTTCCTGCCCGCCTCCGTAGGCCGGCACGCCAGGGGGGCCGGGACGGCCCAGGGGCAGGCGAACCCAGAAAGTGGCACCACCGTTTCCGTTGGAACTCACTCCCACGGCGCCACCGTGGGCCCGGGTTATGGCAGCCACGATGGCCAGTCCCAGCCCCATGCCGCCGGTGTTGCGGGACCGTGACGGATCGGCCCTGTGGAAGGGCTCGAAGATGCGGTCCTGCTCCTCGGGGGGGATCCCCGGGCCATGGTCGTGCACCTCGAGCAGGGCGCTGCCCCCCACGGACTGCAGCTGCACCCCCACCGGAGTGCCCGGCGGGGTGTGGCGAACGGCGTTGGCGAGCAGGTTGTCGGCCACCTGTCGCAGCCGGCCGGCATCGCCCTCCACCCACAGCGGCCCCGCCCCAGTGAAGGAGATGACGCGCTCGGGGGCAGAGACGTTGGCGGCGTGCACGGCGTCCTCCACCACCTCGCGCAGATCGACCTCCTCCTGCTCCAAGGGCCGTTCCCGGTCGAGGCGGGCCAGGAGCAGCAGGTCGTTCACCATCTCCGACATCCGGTCGGCCTCGGCCCGGATGTAACGCATGGAGGTGGCCAGGTCCTCGGGGCGGTCGCGCGCCCCCCGGTCGAACATCTCGGAGTAGCCCCGGATGGAGGTGAGCGGGGTGCGCAATTCGTGGGAGGCGTCAGCCAAAAAGCGCCGCAACCGCTCTTCGGAGGCGGCCCGCTCAGCGAAGGCGCGCTCGATGTTGCCCAGCATGGCGTTGAGGGCCACCCCCAGCTGCCCCACCTCGGTGCGACCACCGTCGTCGGGCACCCGCTGGGTGAGGTCACCGGCGGCGATGGCACCGGCGGTGACGGCCATGTCCTCCAGGGGGCGCAGGCCCCGGCGCACGATCCACCAGGCGAGCACCCCCAGTCCCAACAACACGGCCAGAGTGACGAGAGCCTCGATCCCCTCGAGGTGGCCGAGGGTGCCGGTTATGTCCGAGGTGGGAGAGGCGACGACGACGGTTTCGCCGCCGGGCTCCGCAGCCGCGTACACCTCGTACTTGATGGAGTCGGCGCCCGAGCTCGAGGCCATGAAGTATGTGGCCTGGGCCGAGCTCGAGAAGGAGCCGGGCAGGTCGGCCGGCAGCGACGGGGCGTCGGCGTTGCTGTCCGTCGAGCTGTCCGGGAATCCCCACACCAGGCGGCTGCCGTTGTCGAGGAGGGCCACGTAGAAGCCGCTGGGCAGGTTGATCCCCGCGGCGAAGCGGGGGTCGAGGGTACAGGTGCCCGAGCTGCCGAAGGGCACGGTGGGCTCGGGCAGGCAGCGGCTCAAGGCCCCGTAGACGGCATTGGCGGAGTCGGTGAGCTGCGTTTCTCTCTGCTGGTAGAGGTAAGAGCCCAGTTGGTTGTAGGTGACGATGTCGGCCGCCAGCAACCCGGCGGCCACGATGCCCACGAGCACCAGGAGCAGCCGCAGACGCAGGGTCATGGCTAGCCCGGCTGTCGAGGCGCCCGGATGCTGTAGCCCACGCCCCGCACCGTGTGGATGAGACGGGGACCGAGGCTGTCGACCTTCTTACGGAGGTAGCTGATGTAGATCTCGACCACGTTGGCGTTGCCGTCGAAGTCGTACTGCCACACCCGGTCGAGGATCTGCGACTTCGACACCACCCGGCCGGCGTTGAGCATGAGATAGTGCAGCAGTTTGAACTCGGTAGGGGTCAGTTCGATGGCGGTGGAACCCCGGTAGACCTCGTGGCTCTCCTCGTCCAGCTCCAAGTCGGCCACGGCCAAGCGGGGGCTCTGCCCGTCGCCGTGGACGCGCCGCAGGATGGCGCGTACGCGCACGATCAGCTCCTCCACGCTGAAGGGCTTGGTCATGTAGTCGTCCCCGCCCAGGGTGAAGCCCCGCAGTTTGTCGTCCAGGGTGTCGCGGGCGGTGAGGAAGAGCACCGGCACACGCCCACCGATGCCGTCTCGTTTCATGCGCTCGAGCACGTCGAAGCCGCTCAGGTCGGGGAGCATCACATCGAGGACGACCAGTTGCGGGCGGAACCGGGAGATGGACTCCAAGGCCTGGCGCCCGCCGCTGGCCACCTCCACCTGGAGCCCTTCGTAGCGCAGGGCCATGGACACGAGGTCCGTGATGCTGCGCTCGTCGTCGACGACGAGGACGCGGGGAGTGCTTTCAGTGGTGCTCGTCATGGGGCCGCCTCCTGGTCCCATGGTCGTCGGCAGAACTGTGAAGTCACTGTGAGAAGGCTTTGGGTGGTTGGTGGGTTTGCTCTGGGTCGGGAAGGGTGACCTCCGGAACCGAGAGGGTCAGCAGGGCTGACTCACCGTTCGGCGTCGCTGCGGCGCCAGAGGACCGTTCGCTCGTCCAGGCGGGCCAGCAGGTCCTTGTCGAGAGGCTTTTCGACGGCGGCCAAGGCGTCGTCGAGTTGCTCGGGGCGGCTCGCCCCCACGATGGGAGCGGTGATCGCCGGCTGGGCCAGCACCCAGCCGATCGCCAGGTGGGCCAACGACACGCCGGCCTGGTCGGCCAACGGCGTGAGCACGTCGACGGTGTCGAACTCGGCGTCGTGCCAGTAGCGGTGGCGGTACATGGCCCCGGCGTTGCCCAGAGTGAATCGGCCGTCTGCGGCCTCTTCCGCCCGCCGGTGCTTGCCGGTGAGCAGCCCCCCGGCCAACGGGTTGTAGGGGATCACGCCGATGCCCACCTCCTGGCACAGCGGGAACAGATCGCGCTCGTTGGCCCGGTACAGCAGGTTGTAGCGGGGCTGGACCGAGGTGATCGGCGCCGTGCCCAGCAATTGGGCCCGGCCCACGGCCAGGGCCAGCCGCCAGGCCTGCCAGTTGGAGACGCCGACGTAGCGGGCCTTGCCCGAACGCACCACGTCGTCGAGGGCGCGCAGGGTTTCCTCCAAGGGTGTGGCCCGGTCGTCGAAGTGGAGTTGGTAGAGGTCGACGTAGTCGGTCCGCAGCCGACGCAACGAAGCCTCCACGGCCGAGAGGATGTGCTTGGCCGACATGCCCCCGTCCCAGTGGTGCGGTCCCACCGGCATGAAACACTTGGTGGCCACGATCACGTCCTGGCGCCGGCCGGCCAGAGCCCGGCCCAGGATCTCCTCGGTGCGCCCCACCGTGGAGAGGTCCCCGCCGAGGGGATAGGCATCGGCGGTGTCCACGAAGGTGATGCCACCCTCGAGGGCCTTGTCCAAGATGGCCCGCGAGGCCACCTCGTCGCATTGGAGCCCGAAAGTCATGGTGCCGAGACACAGCCGCGACACCGGGAGCCCGCTGCGGCCCAGGCGGACGTGCTCCATCCGGTCCGGCTACGTCCGCGGGGTCATGTCCAGGTCGGGCGGGGGCTGGTCGGGGATGCGCCAGCGCAAGAAGGGCTTGTCGTACACGTCGTGATAGGCGTTGGCGGCGTCCACCATGGCCCGAAAGGCGCTGTCGAAGTTCTCCCAATCCTCGGACTCGATGCACTTGCGCACCGCGGCCACTTCCTCGTTGACGAACTTCTCCATGTTCTCCTGGTACTTGGGGCGCAAGAAGGCGCCTTTCTCCATGAGGTTCACCGCCTCTTTCAATTGGAAGCGGGCCAGCGCCTGGTTCTCGGCCCGTCCGGCGTAGTAGCACTTCCAGATCCGCCCGCCCACGAGTGGCATGATCTCGGCCATGCCCGGCATGAGGTGGCCGAGCTCGCTCAGCTGGAAGGTCCCCTTGCCGGTGTCGATGGTGTGGTCGTGTCCCGACGGGTCTGACATGGGCGTCAGTGATAGCACAGCCCCCCCGGCCCCGACAGCCCGAGGGGAAAGCCGGTTGCCTCGGTCGTTAGCATCGGCCCGGTGAGCACCCAGGAGCGTCGCTCCGCCCCGCAGTCGTCGTCGGCGCC